>CAIMWD010000137.1 GCA_903845085.1 uncultured Acidimicrobiaceae bacterium | reverse complement strand
CTGAAATGGGCGGGCGGCAAGTACCTCGAGAGATCGCAGAGCGCTCAGCTCGACCGCTACGTTACCGTCGCCAACCGGCGGACGCCCCGCCAAGAGAACAGATCCCTTGGCCAGACGCTCCTCACGGTTCGTCAGAAGTTCGACGATCACCTCACCACGGAGCCCATGAGCTCGTGCGATCCGAGCGACCTCGAGGAGCGCCATTGGCGCGTGCGGAACGAACTCAGTCGACGATGTCGACGGAGGCGTTGGTGTCGTCGTGTGCACCCGCGGCGCGCACGACGGTGCGCAACGCCTGTGCCACACGACCGCGCTTACCAATGATGCGGCCCATATCGTCAGGGTTCACATGCAAGGAGAGCTTGACACCCTCGCGGTTTGGTGAGGCCTCGACAACCACCGAGGAGGGATCATCAACGATGGAGCGTGCGATGTGCTCAAGTACCGCCTGTGCGGTGCTGCCATCGATGGTGTTCACGGTCTCGTCGGTTACCTCGACGGTTTCGAGCACCTCATCGGGCTCAGCTGCAGTCTCGGCCGCAGAGAAGTTAGGGCCCTCGAAGAGGGTGGAGTCGTTGGTCACCGGGTCCTCGTCACGCGCTCTTGCGAACGCGCTTGGCCTTCTCCGCCTTCACGGGGCGTTGTGCGTCAAACTCGCCCCAAGCGCCAGAGATCTCCAGGATCTTCTTCACGGTCTCGGTCGGCTGTGCACCCTTTTGTAGCCAGGCGACGGCCTTGTCATTGTCGATATTCACGATCGAAGGCTCTGAGCGAGGCTGGTAGGTGCCAACGATCTCAATGAATCGACCATTACGTGGCGAACGGCTGTCGGCGGCAACGACGCGGTAGGTCGGCTGCTTCTTCTTGCCCATGCGCATCAGGCGGAGCTTTACTGCCACTTCGAGCCCTTCTCTTTCTTTCCGTAAACGATCGCTGCGACACGCTGTCAGGACCGCTCTGGCCCGGTGTCGAAATGGATCTCTAGTTTAGCTCAGATGACCTGCTCGTTTAAACGGGGTATTTTTCTGCCCCTCGAGGTCCTAACGGGAGGCGGGGGTAACCCGACCGCCCTTCTTTTTTCGCCCCTTGGCGGCGCGGGCAAGCCCCTGACTCATCATCGAGGAGCGCATCATCTTCTGCATGTCCTTGAACTGGTTCAGCAGCTTGTTGACCTCTGCCGTCGTCGTTCCCGACCCATTTGCGATTCGTACACGGCGTGAACCATCGATCACCGAAGGGTTCTGGCGCTCTTTGGAGGTCATGGAACGGATTATCGCCTCGATGCGCGCAACGTCACGATCCTCGATCGTTGCGTTCTTCATCTCCTTTGGCAGCCCGGGCAGCATGCCGAGCACTGAGGAGAGTGGGCCCATCTTCTTCATCTGCTCGAGCTGCTCAAGAAAGTCATCGAAGGTAAACCGTCCACTTCGTAGGCTCTCCATGGCGCGCTGCGAGCTCGCCTCGTCGTAGACGCTCTCCGCGCGCTCGATGAGCGAGAGCACATCGCCCATCCCGAGGATGCGACTCGCCATCCGGTCAGGATGAAAGCTCTCAAAGTCACCAATGCGCTCGCCCGTCGAGATAAAGGCGATCGGCCGGCCGACCACCGCCTTTACCGAGAGCGCCGCTCCACCGCGGGCATCACCGTCCACCTTGGAGAGAATTACGCCGTCGAGCGCAAGGCGGTCATGGAAGGTCCGTGCGGTTTGGACCGCATCTTGACCGGTCATCGCATCGATGACTAAGAGTGTGTAGTTCGGCGAGACCGCGTCGTGAATCTCGCGCATCTCGGCCATCAGAGCCTCATCGATACTGAGTCGACCAGCGGTGTCGACGATCACGACGTCACGTCCGACTCGGATCGCCTCAGCGACACCGCGACGTGCAACCGTGACTGGATCTGATGCCTCGGAGAATACGGAGACCCCGATCTCCTTACCGAGTACACGCAGCTGCTCAACCGCAGCGGGGCGCTGGAGGTCAGTGCCGACCAGGAGTGGATGTCGGCCCTGCTGCTTAAACCAGAGGGCGAGTTTGGCCGCTGCCGTCGTCTTACCCGCACCCTGAAGACCAGCGAGCAGAACAACCGTTGGCGGCGCGGAGGCGTAACGGATAACGAGTGTCTCGCCACCGAGTGTCGCCGTGAGCTCCTCGTTAACGACCTTGATCACCTGTTGCGCTGGCGTGAGCGAGCGCGACAGCTCTGCTCCGGAACAGCGGGCGCGTATCCGCTCGAGGAGGTCACGGACAACCTCTAGCGCGACATCACCCTCTAAGAGCGCGACGCGGATCTCGCGAAGTACCTCGTCGACCTCAGCATCGCCAAGTCGACCGCGGCTTTTCAGCCGGGTAAAGATCTGATCAAATCGTTCGGTAAGGGTCTCAAACATCTCCGGCTAGAGGTTAGTCGGCCCGCCCTGCTCTCCCTCTGCGGTCAGTAGGGCGCCAAGATGAGGAGTGCCCCCGTATCTGGGCAGTGACGCTCCATCACGAGGGTCGTCGGTCGCCTCTTAATCTCCGGCCTCTACGCCGAAAAACAGTGCGTCGACGAACTCGTGTGGATCGAACTCTGCGAGATCATCGATCCCCTCACCGAGGCCGACGAGTTTGATGGGAAGACCGAGCTCACTCGAGATGGCTAATACAATGCCACCCTTCGCAGTGCCATCGAGCTTGGTCAGCACCACGCCGGTGATCCCCACCGCAGCAGCGAACTCACGCGCCTGCGTCAGACCGTTTTGACCAGTGGTTGCATCGAGAACTAACAGCACCTCTACAACATGCCCCGGCTCACGATCGGCGACGCGGCGGACCTTCTTCAGCTCCTCCATCAGGTTGGTCTTGTTATGGAGTCGACCGGCACTATCAGCAAGCACCAGGTCGGCCCCGACTGCATTTGCATGTGCGATCGCGTCGAAGATGACCGAGGATGGATCGGCACCATTTGCTCCCTGCACGATCTCTACCTGTGCTCGGCTCGCCCAAAGATCCAGTTGCTCTCCGGCCGCTGCACGGAAGGTGTCTCCGGCAGCGAGCACGACCTTTCTTCCTCGGCTGCGCTCACGACTCGCGAGCTTGCCGATGGTGGTGGTCTTTCCCACGCCGTTCACGCCAACGAAGAGCCAGACGTTGGTCACCGAAGCATCGTGGTGCAGGGTGGCATCGCCCACCAACAAAAGGTTGAGTATCGCCTCGCGAAGATAGGCGACGAGACCCTCGGTATCCGCCTCTATCGCTCGTGCTGCGAGCGCTGAACGGAGCCCGTCGAGTAAGCGCGTTGTAGTGGCATATCCGACATCAGCAAGGAGGAGGGCCTCCTCGAGTTCCTCAATGACTCCCGCATCTACGCGCGCGCCACGGCGAAGACCGCCGAGGGGCGCGGAGAGGAATCCCCGAGCACGGCCAAACCTCGAGGTTCGAGGTACTCGGTGGCTCGCCTGATCCGCCTCCTCCCGTTCGAGCGTCGCCTCTGCATCGGTTGCCTCACCATCTCCACCAGCGAGATCGACCGCTGTTTTACCGAACTCCGACTGATCGCTCGCTCCGTGATCGCTCTCTTCACTATCGGGCGCTGCACGATCTCGAACATCGATAGCGGCCCTCTCCTCGGCATCGGCTGATTCTGTCGCCAACGCACCATCGTCCTGCGCACTGGCGTCGGCGCCGCGCCCACGACGAAAGAGCATCTAGTGCTCCACCGCATCGGTATCGCGGTCGACTGGTGGTTCGTCGACTGGTGGTTTGTCGACTGGGTCAACTTCGACAGATGACCGGGAGGTCGTTGGTGAGGGATCGGTCGGAGTGAGCGCTAACAAAGTGGGGTTGACCACGTTGCGTACCCGCTGACTCACGACACGTGAGGCGCCCCCCGGCTGCAGGGTGACGCCGTAGATCGCATCACCACGCTCCATCGTCTTCTTCTGGTGACTCACGATGATGAGCTGCGCCTCGTTCCGGAATTCATCGACCAGGTTCAAAAACCGCAGCAGGTTTGGTTCATCGAGCGCAGCTTCAACCTCGTCCATGAGATAGAAGGGCGAGGGACGTGAACGAAAGACCGCGAAGAGAAATGCGATAGCGACCAGCGAGCGCTCGCCACCCGACAGAAGCGAGAGCCGCCGCACGTTTCTCCCGGCTGGACGCGCCTCGATCTCCACGCCAGTCGAGAGCGGGTCGTCGGGCGCGGTCAGAATGAGTTGACCCGAGCCTCCGGGAAAGAGCGAGGTAATCAGTGCCTCGTAGTGGTGTGCCACATCAGCGAAGGCGCGCGAAAAAACGTCGACGATCTCCGCGTCAATTACCCGGATCACCTGGTTGAGCTCACGCCGTGCACTTCTCACATCTTCCAGCTGCGCTTCAAGAAACTCATTTCGTGCGGAGAGTTCGAGTAGCTCTTCGCGTGCGAGAGGGTTCACCGGGCCAAGCGAGGTGAGCTCACGCTCGAGGCGATCACGCAGCGCGGTGGGGTCGACGCCCTCGTCGATCTCTGGCCGGAGCGCGGCAACCGCCTCCTCAGGCGAGGCGCCAAGCTCAGTCGCAAGGAGCTGGAGCGCATTCTGCTCTCGTATACGACGCTCCGCCTGTTCGATCTCCACCGCCTGACGTTGCTCGCGAATGCGCTCGCGGCCGGCGGTCGCCTCGTCCCGCGCAACGCGAAGGTCACCAAGTCGAGTTCGCAGCCTAGAGGAGCGCTCTGCGGATGCCGCTCGCCGTTCCTCGACACGCCGACGTACCCGTGCGAGCTCCGCAGAGAGTCGATCGAGCTCTCGGCCAAGCGCCTCATAGGCGAGCTCCTCAATGACAAATTCGCCGCGCCGCTCATCGGCTCGTTCACGCGAGGCTCGGCGCTCGGCGATTTCGAACTCGAGCTCCACATGCCGTGCAAGAAGGAGACGTCGACGCTCTTCGAGTCCCGCCGCACGGACCTCTAGGTCGCGCCGCAGCG
>CAIMWD010000136.1 GCA_903845085.1 uncultured Acidimicrobiaceae bacterium | reverse complement strand
GGTGCTTGGCAGACTTGTGGTAGATGACGTCCTTGGCTATGTAAAACATCTGCAGAGCCGTTGATGCCCATACCTCGAGATCGCGAGATAGTCCACTGAACTGGAATGCGAGGTATTGAGGGTGAACCTGTTCCCACTCCCCTACGAGGACTATCTCGAGATAATTATTACCGAATCGGAGCGGTTCGCCCTCGCCGCAAGGACAGCGGGCCTTCAGTCGCCGGTGGCGAACTGTCCCGGTTGGGATGTTGCAAAGATGATTCTCCACGTCGGGGTACTGCAGCGATGGGTCGCCGCCATGGTCAAAGATGGGATTTTAGAGCGACTCGATTTCACGGCGATTGAGCGAGCTCCCGATGGCGAAGCGCGCATCGTCTGGATGGAAGAGGGAAGTCACGAACTCGTCGATGTGCTTCGCGAAGCCGGCGACCAGCGAGCCGTATGGACATTTGAGGAGATAGGCAGATCTTCATTCTGGGCTCGAAGAATGGCGCATGAGACCATGGTTCACCGCATTGACCTTGAACTCGCGTGCACCACCATGAGTTTGGTCGAGCTGCGCAATATCGCCGATGGAATCGACGAGTACTGGTCGGCACAGCTGGGGCGCAACCTCCGACGTGGTTCGATCTTCGGGCTCACTGGGGTGCTGACAATCCGTGCGACCGATGTCGATGCCGAGTGGACTGTGGAGCTCACCGACGGTGACCTCCTCCAACTTCCACACAATTCCCCGGCTGATGTCACCGTCACCGGGCCTGTCGAAGAGCTCCTCCTCTTTCTTTGGAATCGGGGAACGCTGAGAACGAGCGAGGTAATCGGCGACCGAAAGCTCGTCGACGCCTGGCCCGAGATCGTTCGACTCTAGAGACGCCGACCAAAGCGGAGTAACTTCCGCCAAGGCGCGCGCTCTCTTTGCTACCTCGGAATCGAGGTGTGCTTGAACTCGTTTAACCGTGGCGAATTGGCAAGGAGATCAAGTACCTGATCGATGGTGTCTCGCGCGTGTTTCTCGTTGCCTTCGGGACGATCCATGAGACGCACAAACACCGCTGCAGAGTCGAGGCCAAAGGTGGGCACGCCAAAGACAGCGTGCTGTGCAACCGACTCTTCGTGCTCGCGTTGCACCACCTCAAAGGGCCAGCCTGCGGAGATCTCCGCAAAGACCACGTCCGCGTCGACGCCGACACGGGTGAGGGCATTTCGCAGCTTCGCCTCGTCGCGTAGTTCATCGCCATCGTCGTGGCGAACGGCGAAGAGGGAGAGGTGTGCCGCCGGAAAATACTCGCGGAACCGATCGCGTACAACGACGCCAGCGGCGAGAGCAAGGATCTCTGGCCGCTTCTCCGGGGTCTCCCAGACAGAGGGCTCCCATCGGCGACATGGACCTGAGAGAGCGAGAACGCCTTGAACGACACCTCATAGTCCGCGCCACCCGCGAGCGCGGCGATCACGTGCTCGTTCGCGTTGCGTGCGAAGGGACAGCGATAGTCGAAATTAATTGTGAAACTCGGCGCAGTCATAGGGGTCGTCTCCTCTTCGATCGCCTCTGCGAGGCAATATGTGAATTCCCTACTGCGTTTGTGTCGCCACAGCGATGCTTCTTACCTCTCACACCCCACCAGCAATATCTCCATGGCGCCTTACGATCAGCTGGAAGAACCCCTTTCGTTGCATTGGCAAGTAGGCTGTGAACATGATGACGATTATC
>CAIMWD010000135.1 GCA_903845085.1 uncultured Acidimicrobiaceae bacterium | reverse complement strand
CCGCTTCTGTTGTTGCCCGTCGTGATGGCTTGCGTCCGGGATTGATTGTGGGACGTGGGCACTGTGAACGTAATTATTGGCACCAGTACGACACCCCTGCTGCAAGACCGATCCGGAGAGCGATCCGCCCTATCGAGGAATCTCCATCCTGCTCGTGGAGAAGGTCCCAGGATTTGACGTCGTCCGTGATCTGCCAAAGATGGGTTATCGCGGAGTAGAGAGTTGTGAACTTCGATTTACCGATTGTCGCGTTCCCAGCGACGCGCTGCTTGGCGAGAGGGAGGGTCAAGGGTTTGCGCAGATGATGCGCGGACTTGAGACGGGCCGTATTCAGGTTGCCTCACGTGCTTTGGGAGTAGGGCGCGCTGCCTTCGAGGATGCGCTTGCCTACAGCCAAACGCGCGAGGCCTTTGGGGTGAAGATTTTTCAGCACCAGTCGATCGCGAACTATCTCGCCGATATGGCGACAAAGCTCACCGCAGCGCGACTCCTCGTTCACGATGCGGCGGAGCGTGTTGGTTCTGGGGCGCGCAGCGATCTCGAATCTGGAATGGCAAAACTCTTTGCCTCTGAGGTGGCAATGGAGATTGCACTTAATGCGGTGCGTATCTCTGGGGCGCGTGGGTACTCGCCCGAGTTTGATGTCGAGCGCTACTTTCGCGATGCGCCGCTCATGATTGTGGGCGAGGGCACAAACGAGATTCTGCGACAGCTCATCACGAAGGAACTCGTCCGGCGCCTATCGCACGATTAAGAGGATTCCCTCCACGGTTGGTCGCTTCGCCCCGTCATGGTCGCTCCAACGAGAACGCCGCCGGTTGAACGGCGACTACTTAATGCCGCGAGCTGCAGAGGGTGTATCGGCAGCATCGGGCCTCGCGATAGCGATTGCGTCAATCTGCTCACAGAGCGCCGGATCGAGCTGCCAACTTCCTGCCACCGCGTTTGCTCGTACCTGATCGGGCCAGGTGGCTCCAGCGATCACCGCAGTCACTCCAGGAATATGCAGTGGACGGGCGAGCGCGATATCGAGTACTCGCCTGCCGTATTGCTGTGCAAGTTGATCCAGTGCCTCGACGACAGAAAAATTGGCGTCGGTAAATACCGCAGCCTTACGCGCCTCGCTCGCCTGACCAAGTCGTGTCGCCTCGGGAAGGGCCTCCCCCCGCTGAAACTTTCCCGTGAGTAGCCCGTGGTAAAGCGGAAAGTAAGAATTAAATGCGATCCCTGCGGCTTGGCACTCGGGAATGACATCAAACTCGTGCTTTCGGTTGAGGAGGTTGTGGTCGTTCTGGACGCTGCTGAATTGCGCGGTGGAGTACCCCGCAGCTGCTGCCTCTCGTAACTGTGGCACGGAGAAATTCGAGCAACCGATCTCTCGTACAAGACCCTCATCTACCAAGGCCCCAAGGGCTTCGAGTGTCTCACCCACTGGCGCCTCAGTGTAGGGATGGTGGATCTGAAAGAGATCGATGTAGTCCATCTGGAGGCGCGAAAGACTCGCTAGGCACGACTCCCGTGCCTTTTGCGGCGCCCCGTCGTACTTCGTTGCGACAACCGCCTCCTCGCGGTGATTGCGAAGCGCATATCCGAGGCATTCTTCGCTTGCGCCAGCGGCGTAGTTGTCAGAGGTATCGAAGTAGTTAATACCGGACTCGAGCGCAGCCTGCACTACCTCCTCAGATTGCTCTCTCCCAAATCTCTGGCCAAAGTTGTTACAGCCGAGTCCGATAACCGAGACCGAGAGTCCACCGATCGCACGACGTTCCATTGCCCCTCCCTTTGGCGCCCCCGCCGGTACCGCAATCTGCCACCGACTGCCGAGTTCGAGTGTACTTATTCGCACGCCGCGCACAGAGGACCGCCCATCGTCGGCGCGCAACTGTTCCACAGAGATAGGGTCACAAGGTGGAACTTGGCACTCTGCGACCTCAGTGCATTGCGCTCAGATGTCATCGCTCAGCGAGGAGGAATCGATGCAGGGAGTTGCACGAAATCAGTGGTATGTCATTGCACTGTCGAGTGAGATCACCTCGACGCCGATAGCGCGGACGGTCGCCGGGGAGCAGATCGTCTGTTATCGAGTTCCCGGCGACAGGGTCGTCGCACTCCGTGATCGATGTCCACATCGGCGTTATCCACTCTCGCTCGGTCGTCTCAATGGAGAGGTGCTGACCTGTGGCTATCACGGTTTCTGTTTCCAGACCGATGGTCGCTGCATTGTGGTACCGGGACAGGAACGGATTCCGGCACATGCGGATGTTGCCGTCTACGAGTTAGAGGAACAGGGTCTTTGGACGTGGGTTTGGATCGGCGACAGCGCAGCAGGCGATCGCCGGCCGCCAGCCACGCCCTGGTTGACAAGTCCTGATTCTTGGTCCGTCGTGACCGGAATGGCGCCGATCGAATGCCGAACAAGTCTTCTTGTTGACAACCTTCTTGACCTCTCCCATGAGACGTACCTCCATGGCGGATCGATCGGTACTCCGGAGGTTGCTGCTACCCCGACGATGACAACAATTGATCGCGAGAGGAACGTCATTGCGGTGTCACGCCACATGGATGCGGTGGAGTGTCCTGAGTTCTACGCGCGAACGACAGGACTCACCTCGCCAATCGATCGGTGGCAAGACATCGAATTCTTTGCACCGTCGTTCTACCTACTCCACGTGCGCATCGCTCCTGCGGGAGTGACTCCCGAACGCTCAGGAGAGGATC
The DNA here is from genome assembly GCA_903845085.1 of uncultured Acidimicrobiaceae bacterium. GTDB lineage: Bacteria > Actinomycetota > Acidimicrobiia > Acidimicrobiales > Bog-793 > CAIVND01. The sequence goes on along the minus strand of CAIMWD010000135.1, from coordinate 35,282 downwards.
CGCAGGCGTTTCATATGAAAATTCTCTATGGCCTGACACCTTCGACGACCGGCACCACCTATGACTTTTGGGCAGTCTGTCGCGACTTCGCGATCGGCGATCAGGAGGTAGACAAATTTCTTGACACCATGCAGCGCGAAGTAGTCCAGCAAGATGTTGATGCGCTCAATATCGTTGAGTCGCGAATTGCCAACGATCCTGACCCCTTTGAGGTGGTGCTGGGAATCGATCGCGGCGCGCTCGCAGCACGCCGCATGATTCAAGAGTTAGCCGGGGGTCTTGCGGATCGCGAAGGTGCATTTTGGGAGGATCCGGCGGGGGTCAGATGAACCGTCGGCTTCGATAAAGATCTGCAAGGGCCGCGGGCGTCGCTAGGCCGGAACCTCCGTAGGGGTGCGAAGGGAGATCGCCTTCCCTGTCGTTCGCGAGTACCGAGCCGTTATCGTAAAAGTGACCCATATCGCAGAGAGATCGGATGGTTGCGAAGTGAACGAGCTCGAAATGGTGGATGGCAAGGCGGCGATCGATTTTTGGTTTGATCCGATGTGTCCATGGGCGTGGATGACCTCACGTTGGATGCTCGAGGTCGAATCTGTTCGCGAGGTCACCACACGATGGCATGTGATGTCACTCTCGGTCCTTAATGAGGGTCGCGACCTTCCGGAGCGGTACCTAGAACGCATGGCAAAGGCGTGGGGGCCGGTTCGAGTGCTGATCGCTGCAGAGCAACGCTATGGGAATGAGATTCTGCTTCCGCTTTACACGGCGATGGGAGTTCGTATTCATCGCGAGAAGATGGAGCTTGATGAGATTATTGCCCCCTCGCTCGCGGAGGTCGGGATCGATGCATCGCTTAGTAGCGCAGCGGAGAGCGATGAGTTTGACGAGGAATTGCGTCGCTCACACCTTGCCGGCATGGAGCCGGTCGGGTTTGAGGTCGGTACTCCGGTGCTCCACATCGGTAGGGTGGCAATCTTTGGACCCGTGGTCACTCCCGCGCCAAAGGGCGAGGAGGCCGGACGGCTTTGGGATGGCGTTCGACTCGTCACCGAGACCGACGGATTCTTCGAGCTCAAGCGCAGTCGCGACCGTCATCCAGTCTTTGACTGACCAGAGTGCTGTCGACTGGCAAGAGGGAAAAGTCCTGTGATCACCTCGTGCAGCGATCGCGGTGATTGGCTTTTGAGCCGCCTCAGTTGACGCTGACGAGATCTACCACGAAGACGAGTGTTTCATTTGGTCGAATGACACCGCCCGCACCCGCAGCGCCGTAACCAAGCGCCGGTGGAATTGTCATGCGACGGCGCCCACCCTCACGCATGCCCTCGACTCCCTGCTCCCATCCCGGAATCACATAGCCGGCACCGAGCGGGAAGCGGAAGGTCTCTGCGCGGTCCCAGGAGGCGTCAAATTGGTTTCCATCCGACCACGAAACGCCGACATAATGCACCTCAACGGTGCGTCCTCTTGTCGCCTCCGCTCCCTCGCCGATGATCTCATCCTCGAGGAGCAGCTCGGTTGGCGCGGTGGTCTCTGGAATCGTTACCTCGGGCTTTGTACTGTTCGTCATCCTTTTACCCTAGAACACGACGGATGTTTTCGGCGAGGATGCGGTCGGTCGTTTAAGTAGGAGATGGGGAGGGCTAACGCGGTTGCGAGGGTTCTCTCGCTGGGAGAGCCACGCGACCGACGCCGATAGGCTGGTCGAGCTGTGGCCATCCTCATCGATCTCGAGTCTGTTGCGGCCCGTCTTGCCGAGCGTGAGCTCTTCCGCGACCTCTCGTTGACGATCAGCGATGGGGATCGAATTGGCCTCGTGGGAATCAATGGCACTGGGAAGTCGACCCTGTTGCGGGTTATGGCCGGCGATCTCCTCGCGGATTCCGGAGGTGTGCGCCGGGCAAAGGGCCTTCGTGTCGGTTTTCTTGCACAGGAGCCGCAACTTCCACCAGGAAGTGTTTTGGCCGCGGTGGGCGAGGGATGGGAGGCGCGCGCAATTGTGGAGCGGGTCGGTCTCGGTGCGCTCGTTGATCGCGACGTCGGTGAACTTTCGGGGGGTCAGGCGAAACGAGTCGCACTCGCACAGGTACTTGCCCACCCCTGTGATCTCCTGATCCTTGATGAGCCCACCAACCACCTAGACCTCGCTGCGGTGGACTGGTTGGAGCAGCGGCTTGCGAGCTTTCGCGGAGGGCTCGTCATGGTTTCGCATGATCGTCACCTCCTCGATCGCGTGGTGAACAAGATGGTCGAGCTCGATCGCGGACATGTGCACACCCACACTGGTGGTTACGCCTCTTATCTTGATGATCGCGTAGTGCGCGAGGAGCGAGCAGATAGCGCGGAACGAACTCGCGCCAACCTGGCACGACGAGAGCTCGCCTGGCTGCGGCGTGGTGCTCCGGCGCGTACGAGCAAATCGCGCTCGAGGATCGCCTCGGCGACGGCACTCGTTGAGGGGCGGCGCGAGGCTCCGGCTCGCCAAGCGGAGCTAGAGCTTGAATTTGGTATGCCCCGCCTTGGTGACAAGGTAATCATCTGCGAGGAGGTCGGCTACACGCATGAGGGTGCAATACGGCCGACGCTACGGAGGGTAAATCTCAATCTCGATCCTCGTGAACGCCTCGGCATTGTGGGCCTGAACGGTACGGGAAAGTCGACCCTGCTCGATCTACTCGCCGGGCGTCGCAGACCAACGACCGGCACCATCGAGGTCGGACCAACCGTTGTGCTCGGTTACTACGACCAGCGAGGCGTCGATCTCGACGAGGGGGCACGCGTCCGCGAGCTCGTTGCCGGGCCAACTCGGGCACCGGGAGCGCCGGAGGACATTGCACTCATGGAGCGGTTCTGGTTCACCGGCGACCTTCCCTTCGCGCGGGTCAGCACGCTCTCGGGTGGAGAGCGCCGCCGCCTCCAACTCCTTCTTGTTCTCGCTCAGCGACCGAATGTCGTGCTGCTCGACGAGCCAACCAACGACCTTGATATCGATACATTACGTATCGTTGAGGACTTCTTTGACGAATGGCCAGGTGCGCTAGTGGTCGTCTCGCACGACCGAACCTTCCTCGATCGAACTGTGGATCGACTCCTCGTCGTAGTGGACGATGGAAGTGTCGAGCCGGTCGTAGGGGGAGTCACCGCCTTTGTCGATCGACTCACCGGTAGTCGCCTCGACCGTCCGGTCAGATCGGCACCGCGTGAACGCACCAAGGCAACGGTTGCACCCTCCGTTGAAACCCTCCCAAAGCGACCGCGCTCGGCCTCCACGGTAGGTCGACTTCTTCACGAGGCCGATCGAACCGTCACTCGATTGTCGCGGGAGCGAGATCGGTTGTTGGCGCAGCTCTCGGTGACGGCGGATTACACGCGTCTCGCCGAGCTCGGTCGTGACCTCCATGCTGCGGAGGAGCGACTGAATGCGGCCGAGCACGAATGGTTGACTCTCGCCGAAGAGGCGGAGGCGAGGGATTAGCTCACTCTTGCCGCCAAGACATCGACAGTTGAGTCAAGTTGAGGCATACTCAGAAGATGTCTGGACTCCGTTGTATGTTGATGCGCGGTGGCACCTCTAAGGGCGCCTACTTCCTCGAGGAGGATCTCCCCGCAGATCCCGATGAGCGCGATTCGCTCATCTTGAAGATCATGGGGGCACCTGACCCCCGTCAGATCGATGGTCTTGGCGGAGCCCATCCGCTTACCTCAAAGGTTGCGGTGATCTCGAAATCTGAGGATGACAAGGCAGATATCGATTATCTGTTTTTGCAGACGGGTGTCGATCAGGGGTTTGTCACGGATCAACAGAACTGCGGGAACATCCTGGCTGGTGTCGGCCCCTTTGCCATCGAGCGAGGGCTTTTCCAGGCCGCAGGCGAAAGCGCTGAGGTGCGAATTCGGATGGTGAACACCGATTCCATCGCGACCGCTGTCTTTCCCATGCACGAGGGCGAGCCTGTCTACGGCGGGGATCAGGAGATCGCCGGCGTGCCTGGCCACGCCGCAGCGGTCCGTATTGACTTTGAGGAGACGCAGGGTGCGACCTGTGGGACACTGCTCCCGACCGGCCATACCGTCGATGTTATCTGTGGCATTGAGGTGACCTGTATCGACAACGGCATGCCGGTCGTCATCATGCGTGCGGACGCCGTAGGTATCACTGGATACGAGGAGCCAACCGAACTCGAGGCGAATAGGGAGCTTCGGTCACTCATTGAAGCGATCCGCCTCGAGGCCGGACCGATGATGAATCTTGGTGACGTCACCAACTCGACGGTGCCCAAACTCACGATGGTCGCTCCAGCCCGCGATGGTGGCTCGCTCTGTACGCGCACCTTCATTCCTCACCGCTGTCATGACGCGATCGGCGTGCTCGGCGCTGTCTCCGTGGCAACGGCAGCGATGATCGAAGGTACTCCCGCCGCCTCGGTCCTCACCCCTCGCAGTGACGGCGTGGTTGTAGTGGAACATCCGACGGGCACATTTGATGTAGCGATTGAGTTGGATCTCTCCGGGCCGATTCCCTCGGTGAGCCGATCTGGCATCATTCGCACCGCTCGCAAGCTATTTGACGGTACGGTTTTCCCTCGTGACTACTGAATCCACTCCCACCATCCCCGCCCCTAACCGGAACTCGCATGCGCCAACGGCCTTCACGCCGCCGCCGAACGCCTGTGATGCGCACTGTCACATCTTCGGACCTGCGTCTAAGTTCCCCTTCTCCGCTGATACCACCTACATCCCGCCGGACTCAGGGCTTGAGGAGTTTGAGAGGCTGCAGGATCGTCTCGGACTCTCGCGTGCGGTCTTTGTCCAGGCGAGCTGCCACGGCACCGATAACCGCGCGATGGTCGATGCGATCATCCGCGGCAATGGTCGTTATGCCGGCGTTGCGATGATCGATGAGTCCTTTACCGATCGTCAGATTGAGGAGCTTCACGAGGTGGGAGTCCGAGGCACCCGATTTAACTTCGTCGCGCACCTCGGTGGCGCCCCGGAGCTCGATGTCTTTTGGCGACTTGTGCACCGTGTGGCAAAGCTCAACTGGCACATTGTGCTGCACTTTGACGCGAAGGATCTTCCGACCTACGCACCGATGCTCGACGAGATGCCGGTGCCCTACGTCATCGATCATATGGCGCGCGTCGATGCGACCAAGGGGCTCGATCAGGCGCCCTTTCATCAGCTGTTAGAGCTCATGAAGGACGAGCGGGCTTGGGTGAAGATCACCGGTGCCGAGCGGCTGACCAAGGACGGCACTCCTCCCTATGACGATGTCGCCCCGATCGCACAGGCGTTGGTCGCTGCGGCTCCCGATCGGATCCTCTGGGGCACCGATTGGCCACATCCAAATGTACGCTCGATGCCCGATGACGGTGACCTCGTCGATACGCTTGCGCTCTTTGTGCCCGATGAGGCAGCCCGGAACAAGATCTTGGTTGCGAACCCCGCGCGCCTCTACGACTTCGGTTGATCCAACGAAGGTTAGGGTCGAAGATCAGGTGAATTTGGTGGAGACAGATCTGCTTGGCCCTGCGGGCCTCAGTGGCGAGTTCCCGTGCGCGAGGCAGATGATGATGACCGTAGACAAGGATGTACGAAGTTGACAGATGCGATCGTGGTGGAGGGACTCACCAAGACCTTTGGCCACGAGGTGCGAGCGCTCGATGGAGTGAGTTTCTCTGTTGCAGCTGGCACGGTCTTTGGACTTCTTGGGCCCAATGGTTCCGGGAAGACCACGATCGTGCGGATTCTCACGACTATCTTGCATCAAGATGCCGGCGTCGCGCGTCTCCTTGGCTATGACGTCGCTACCTATCCAGATTACGTCCGAACACTCTTTGGTCTCGCAGGACAATACGCCGCGGTCGATGAGAACCTCACTGGGAAAGAGAACCTCTTTATGGTGAGTCGTCTGAATCACCTCTCGCGAACACAGGCGCGCGACCGTGCCACCGAGCTTTTGCATCAGTTCCAACTCTTTGAGGCACGTGATCGTCCGCTCAAGACCTATTCCGGTGGCATGCGCCGGCGTCTTGATGTTGCTGCTGCGCTTGTCGCCCGACCCAAGGTGCTCTTTCTCGATGAGCCGACGACCGGACTTGACCCTCAGAGTCGAAATGGACTCTGGGAGGTAATCGAGGGGCTAGTTGAGGGAGGCACGACAGTCCTCCTGACGACGCAATATCTCGAGGAGGCCGACCGACTTGCGAATGACATCGCGGTGATCGACCACGGACGGGTGATCGCAAGTGGAACCCCGCAGGAGTTAAAGGCGAATCTTGGTGCCACGGTGTTGGAGATCGGTCTCGCGGACGCGTCGATCGCGGCAAAGGTGATTGAGCTGCTCTCCACGCTCGGGAGTCACACCCCACACCTTGTCGGCAATTCGGTGGAGGTCACGGTCGATGAGGGTCCAACCATGGCGATGACAGCGTTACGTCAACTCGACGATGCGGGTATAACTCCGACGGCGTTTACCCTTCGCGAGCCGAGTCTCGACGATGTCTTTCTTGCCCTTACTGGGCGACAGACGGACGAGGTCTCCACCGAAGATGTGGTGACGCCAGCAAAGGGTAGAGGGAGCAAGACTCGATGACGATAGAGGCCTCACTCGTTCCACCAGTCACCGAGCGCCCCTCTCTGTTCGCACGCGTCTCCGGTGCAGTCGCCGACACGCAGGTAGTGATGTGGCGAAACCTGCTCGGGTACGTGCGCATACCCGAGGCTGCCTTTTTCTCCAGCGTGCAGCCGGTGATGTTTGTACTGCTCTTCCGCTACGTATTCGCCGGTGCGATACCGGTACCTCACGGCAGTTATACAAACTATTTGATCCCAGGAATTTTTGTACAGACGGTGGCCTTCGGGGCGGTGCAGACGAGCATTGGACTTGCACAGGACCTCCACACAGGTCTGATCGAGCGGTTCCGGGCACTGCCGATGTCGCGCTCCGCGGTACTCGCGGGGCGCACGCTCGCCGACCTTGTGCGAAATGTTGTGGTTGCCATCATCATCACCGGGGTCGGGTTCGCGGTTGGATTTCGCCTACAGACAAATGTTCTCGCCTTTATTGGCGGGATCGGCGTGCTCCTCCTCTTCGCCTATGCGCTCTCGTGGGGTTTTGCACTGATCGGGCTCTCCGCGCCGAACGCGGAGACGGCACAGGTAATGAGTTTCCCCGTGCTCTTTCCGCTGACCTTCGCCTCCTCCGCCTTCGTTCCCGTGTCGACGATGCCCAGCTGGCTGCGCCCGTTTGCAAATAACCAACCGGTGAGCATCGTTGTCGATGCTGTCCGAGCCTTAATGGATGGTGGGCCGACGGAACAGCTGCTGATCAAAGCGGTCATCTGGAGCGTGGGCATTCTCGTGGTGCTTGCTCCCTTCTCGGTCCGTCGGTACCGACGCGCGACCTAACTGATCGGAACGCTCATGCCCTCAGCCGGCCAATGGAGGAGCCGCGCGAGAGTCGCTCCACCTACCTTCGCGGCCTCGCTCGCGGAAAGTGGTCCGGTACCCTCACGGAAGCAGTTGACCCAATCTGCATAATTGCCGGGTAGGCGCGAGATGTCCGATCCCCACATGCAACGATCGGCTCCAAATGCGTCGACCACGCGTCGGATGAGCAGCTGAAGCTCTGGGTAGGGTGCCCGCTCGTCGGTGTAACAGGGCAGTGCCGAGATCTTTATTGCGACATTTTCACACTCAATGAGTGGAGTGAGAGCCGCTATCCGTTCGCTGATCTCGGTGCGACCAGACTCGCCAGGCAGATTGAGGTGGTCCACAATGAGGGTCAGATCTCCGTAGCGCCGGGCAACGTCAGCTACGGCCGGCGACTGTCCCGGCGCAAGCATCATGATAGGTAGACCATGGGTCGCCGCCCCTGCGAAGATCCACTCCGCGCTGCCATCGGTGAGCCACGCTCGCATCTCCGGTCGGTGAAAGGTAAACCGCAGACCGAGCATCCCGGGGGTTGATCGCCATCTCGCAAAGTCAACCGATCGGTGGTCAGGGACGGAGAGCCGGCCCATAATGCCAAATCGGCCCGGAAACTCGCTCACCGCATCGATCGCGAGATCATTGCGATCGCCCTCCCACGAGGGCGGCACAATGACGGCGCGATCGACACCCGCCTCATCCATCTGCGCGATGATCTCGGCGGCTCCGTAGGGGATCTCGCGATGCGGTTTACCATGGACCTCGGGCCACGGCCGTGTGATCGTCGGTGCCCCCCAGATATGAACCTGTGCGTCGATCAACATCGCTTCCCCCAAATTCTCACGCCACCTCCGGGCGATCGGTGGCCTCACCTAGGTCTCTCTACTCCTCCTCTCATTGGAGCAGGCATCTGCAGGAGGCGCAATGATGAGTGGGAGGGGTCGTATTGGGAGACGAGGGTTGGCCAATGGGGGGTCTGGTATGAAAGATGGCCAGTGGCTTGGTGTGCATCTCAAGAGCGACGGTGCGGTAAGTGCCGCTGCGGCGATCTCGCTCGCGCGTGAGGCGGAGGCACATGGATTTCATGGAGTAACGCTCAATGAGGATGTGGGTCACGATGCCTTTGCGCTTTTAGGAGCGATGGCAGGGGCGACGTCGCAGATAGCAATAGGTAGTGCGATCGCAAATGTTTACTGCCGCTCGGCGCTACAGCTCGCGATGGCCGCCGCAACTGTTGATGAGCTCTCGAACGGGCGATGTGTCCTTGGTCTCTCGGTCGGTCATCACCCTTGGAACGATCGCTATCACGGCATTGCAATCGAGCCTCCCCTCCCACGACTTCGTGAGTATCTCAACTTCATCCGCGTGGCACTTACCGGTAAAGAGTTCACCTTCGATGGACGGATCTTCTCGGGTGTGCGTGGCCGACTTGGGGTCCCATTGCTCCGTGAAGACCTCCCGATCTTCGTCGGGGGAGATCGTGCCGGCATGCTGGCACTTAGCGCGGAACTTGCTGACGGCTCCATCATGAATGTGGTTCCGGCGAGCTACGTCGCCAACTTCGCTGCAGAGCATTATTTTGCGACTGCTCGATCCTTTGGTCGCTCTAGCGATGACCTCGATCTCGTCGCGATCGTCACCTGCGTCGTGGACGAAAACCGCGAACGCGCGATTGCCAGCGCGCGCCGTACCTTCGTGGGGCGTCTCCGTTCGAACCCAGCGAAGGTAATGGCACTTCGTTCTGGAGTGCATTCAGAGGAGCTGCAACTCCGTGTGGCGCAGCTCGCCGAGGGGGAGTTCGATCGTGTCGTCGAGGAGATCTCTGAGGAGATCGTCACCGACACCATCGCCGCTGGTACCAAAGAGGAGGTTCAGGCGCACCTCGATCGCTTCTACCTTGCCGGCTGTACCCGGGTGCTCGTTGCCCCCTTCCCCCGCACCCCGGAGACGATCATGGCCACTATTCACGCGCTTGCGCCGACCATACCGAGCACCGCTGCCAGCGCAGCTGGCGTCACGTTGTAATGGCCGATAGATTCCATCCGACTCAGGAGGCATGTAGGTGGATCGCGTCGTATTTGGGAAGACCGGCATAGATGTGAGCGTCGTTGGTCTTGGTTGCGGCGGGGATAGCCATCTCGGTCTCGATACCGGGGGATCAGTAGACGGTGCCCGCACGGTTTTGCGCCACGCGCTCGAGCTTGGTGTGACTTACTTCGACACTGCCGATGAATATGGCACCGAAGAGGTTGTGGGGGAGGTCCTCTCACCGGTCCGCGCTGAGGTTGTGATCTCCACAAAGACCAAGCCCCTTCGACCTGATGGCTCCGTGCTCACGCCAGAGGATCTTGAGCGCAATGTCGATGCGTCACTCCGCCGTCTGCGCACCGACTACATCGATATCTTCTTTCTCCACATGGTTCGGGAGCGTCATTACGATTTCTGTCGCGACGCACTCTTCCCGGTACTTGAGCGACTCCGTGATGCGGGCAAGATTGGGCACATCGCGATCACCGAGGGCTCGCGGAGTGACCCTCGGCACGAGATGCTCCAACGAGCGGTGCACGACGACCTCTGGGAGGTCATGATGCTCGCCTTCAATCCATTCAATGCGAGTGCTCGACGCCTTCTCTTTCCTGCCACCATCGAGCACAACGTCGGCATCGATGTGATGTGCGCCGCTCGCGGACCCTTTAGTCACCCCGATGAGATGCGCTCAGTGATCGACGCGCTCATCGTCTCCGGTGAGCTCGACGCCAGCGCGGTCGACCGCGAGAACCCCCTCGGCTTCCTCTTGCATGAGGGTGGAGCAAATTCGGTGACCGATGCGGCCTATCGCTTTGCCCGCCACGAGCCGGGATGTCACGTAGTGCTCACCGGGACAGGAAGTGCACGCCACCTTGAGGAGAACATCGCCTCGATAAATCGAGGTCCGCTTCCGCCAGAGGATGTCACCCGGCTGAATGACCTCTTTGGCCATCTGCAGCGACTTACCAAGGACTGAAGCGAACGGTTGGTCGAAACGGGCGCAGGAGTTAAAAGTTCCACTCCGGTAACAACACCAACGACAAGATATCGCCGAAGTGATCTGGCACGCTAAAAAGGTCGGGGATCGAAACGGCTGTGACGGAGATTCCTCAATTGCTAAATAACTTTGGTGTACAAGAGCACGCCAACGATAAGGATCGCGAGACCACAGGTCGCCATGAAGAGAGCGCCTGCGGTGCGCTTAATTACCTTCAGTGCCCCAAGGGCGACGACCGCTACCCCGACAATGATTCCACCGGTGCCGACGATCTTGTGCTTGTTGACGCCAAGGAGTACGGCGCTGAGTTGCGAGACAGACATGGGAACCCTCCGGATATGTGAACGTCGCGATGTTAGGGGCTCTGCGTCGCGGAGGTGGGGATCCCTCTAGGGGCTCGATTGAGGGAGCGTCGCCCAGCGTGGAATCCACGCGAGCGTTTGAGTGAGCTCATCACCGAGCGCCACAAAATCTGGCTCCTCATGACGGAGAAGATCCCAGAACCGGGGTGAGTGGTTGAGCTCGACAAGGTGGCAGAGCTCATGGATGAGTACGAGGCGTGCACATCTGCGGGGGAGAAAGAGCAGGTTTTGGTTGATTGAGATCGCTCCCTTTGCGGAGCATGATCCCCACCTGGTGCGTTGTCGTCGGATTGATGTCGACGTCACCGTGAGCTGTCGAGTCTGTGCGAGTTCGAGGAGCCACGGCACGATCTCTTCGCGGGCGCGCCTGCGAAGCCAACGCTGAAGGGCGAAAGCGGTTGCGCTCGCATCTTGGCGCCTCGTGACTTCGAGGAGGTAGGGTCCTCGCTCAACGACGCGGATCCGCTCGGCGGGCGCGAGATAGCGGACCTCACGGCGTTCACCCAATGCCCGCAGCTCAATCGAAGAGGGTGTGAGCGTGTCCTCCTCTCTCGAGAGATGCTGCTCGCGCTCGCTGGCAAAGCGTGCCATCGCTCGCTCGATCCATTCACGACGCTCGGTGACGATCGCCGGCACACGATGAAGCGCGAAGCGCTCGGGAAGAGTAACGACAAGACCGCGCTCTGGAGTGACGGTCAGCGTGACACGCCGGGCGCGAGATGATCGACGGACGGTATACGCGATCTCGCCGAGTTGCGCCCCTCCGGTGAGAAAGAGCGCTCCCTGCTCATGGTTGGGCGCAGCCACCCAATCACCTTAGGGGGTAGACAGGCGCTGTTACCAGCTTCCCCGTTGATCGGGAAGGAGCCACACCAGGGGATTGACGATGACGAGCAAGATAAGTGAGAAGACAATGAAGACGTGCGAGAGCGCTATACCCGGATCGACGGAGCGCGACGCGTAGGCAGTGGCGATCGAGATGGAGACGATGCCACCGATCTGTCGAACGGCACCGCGCAGCGCTGCCGTTGAGGCAATCTCGGTCGGGTTTTGGGAGAGCGTCGCATTGTTGGTCGCGGGCGCTGCGACGCCGACGCCGATGCCAAGGATTGCAGAGGCGAAGGCAAGCCAGCCATAGGGACCAAAGAAGAGCGGATGGACGGAGAGGAGAAACATTCCCAGCGCAGCAGCGCTAAATCCAAACATCATCGGCACGCGATAGCCGATTCGGCGGATGGCAAAGGCGGTTATCGCAGCGAGCGAGATCACGCCAACCGCGCGTGCGGTCAATAGGCTGCCCACCTGTACCGGGGCAAGGTGATAGCGATCCTCGCCATAGAGTGGCACGAGAGTCCCGATTCCGAGCGCACAGCCGCCGTAGATGCACGCGATCAAATTCACCACGAAGTAGTTCCTCGTACGCAGCAGTCGAATGTTGATGATGGGAACCTCTGCCCGATGTGCATGTCGGATATAGATCCAGACGAAGAGCGCCGCGATCGCCTCAGGGATAAGAAAGTGGGGCGAATCGAAGCGGGTGTGCCCGCTACCAAGTTCAGTAATGCCGTACATCATCGGCAAGATGACGAAGGCGATGAGCGCCATCCCGAGGTAGTCGGCAGGTCCTGTGTCCTTGCGCGTTGAGGTCGGAATAGTGCGATAGGCGAGAGTAAAACCAATAATACCGATCGGAATATTGACGAGGAATACGCCGCGCCATGTCCAGTAGGAGATCATCACGCCGCCAATTACTGGACCGACCATGGAACCGATCGGCACGATGGAGGTAAACATACCGATAGCGCGGTCGCGATTCTTGCCAAAGGTATCCGCCACGATGCCTGTGGCGCTCGGCATAAATGCACCGCCGCCGAGTGCCTGAAGGGCACGGAATGCAACGAGTTCGTAGATGTTGGTCGACAGCCCACAGGCCAACGAGGCCAACGTGAAGATGACGATTGCGACAAGAAAGACGCGCTTTCGTCCGAACTGATCGCTGATGCGACCAGACACCGGCATCGCCACGGTCTGACCCAGTTGGTAGGTGGTAATCGTCCAGCCCGTCCAACTCACCTGTGTGTGGAGCTGATGCTGCAGCGTCGGTAATGCGGTGGAGACGATCGTCTGGTCGATCGCTCCCATGGACATGACGGAGGCGACGATGAAAAAGATCACCTTTGGCGAGACTGCCGTTCCCCTCGGGGTCAGAATCTGGCCTGCCGCTTCGAGCGTTAGACCGCCGCTTTCATCCTTCGCACTCGCTCCTGCCACGTCGTCATTTCTCTCGTAGTCCCGCTCGTTACGCGCGGGGCAACGATCGACGTGTTGCCGGCGCATCTAATCTTCCCACCTTATCGTCTCTTCGAATTCGGGTCTGTTTGAGCACGTCAGTCGGCTCTCGGTCACCGTCGAGTGAATTCGCCCCAATGGCGAGCGCCGGCAGGTAGTTTGACCGGGGGCCTGCTGGAGGCCGCGTGAGAGTTGGAGAGGCGCAGGAGATGACCGAACTCAGTACGGCATTGGGGAACTACAGCCACGTCGCGGCGTTACGCGACCAATCAGTGACGCCGGAGGGTTTCTCACTCTCCTTTGTCGAGTTGAACGGTCCAATCATCAGCGCATTCCGTCGCATGGTGCGCGGACTTGAGTTTGATGTGTGTGAGATGGCGATCACGACCTATCTGTCGGCGAAGGAGTACGGGAAGCCATTTACTGCGATCCCGATCTTCCCTGCCCGCGCCTTTCCGCACCGTGCGCTCGTCGTCAATGCGACGGCGGGAATCTCCTCGCCTAAGGATCTTGAGGGAAGACGCGTCGGAGTCCGTGCCTATACCGTTACCACCGGAGTCTGGGCCCGCGCCGTACTCGCGGAGACCTACGGTGTCGACCTCAACAAGGTCACCTGGGTGATCTGTGACGAGGAGCACGTGCAGGAGTGTGTCTTGCCCGGAAATGTCGAGTATCTCCCCGGAGCCGACCTCGGGGCGATGGTGGAGTCGGGCGAGCTTGCCGGCGGTATCGGTGTCTACCAGGGATCTTCGCCCTCAGTTGTACCGCTCATCAACGACCGCGAGAGGGTGGAGCGGGAGTTGGTTGTCAATACCGGCGTTTACCCGATTAATCACACACTGGTTATTAAGGATGAGCTGATCGCGGCTAACCCCACAATTGGCGCAGCGCTCTTCCAGGCCTTCGTAGAGGCGAAGAAGCCATTTCTCGCCCGCATCGCCGCGGGAGAGAACCTGACTGATGAGGAGCGGGAGCTCGCAGGTCGCCGTCCAATTGTAGGAGAGGACCCGCTGCCCTACGGCATCGAGGCAAACCGCCCAACACTCGAGGCGATCATCCGTCAGGCACACGCACAGAAGATCCTGTCGCGTGAGTTCGCTGTAGAGGAGATATTTATTCCTGGTGTCGGGTTGTAGTCCACAGGTCAGATCATCACCATGTGAACATTGATGATAGAGACGCGCCCGTGTACTGAGGAAAAGTCCCCTGAGTATGCGGGCGCGTTCACATGGCGTCGGTAGCCGTGACGCCTCGGTAGGTGAACCTGTCGATCACCTGAAGCTGGTCAGAGCGCGCTGCCTGCCTATCGATTCAACGAGGCGGTGCCTGAACCGCTGCGATCGAGCACACAGCAGAGGGCTAGTCGCCGACGAGTTCGTCAACTTTGATCGAGAGTTCGTCGATGCGACGGACCGCGACACGCTCGGGATCGGGCAGGCGAACATTGGAGGCAAGTCCGAGCGCCGCAAAGATGGTGATCACGCGCGCGGAGATATCGAGCTGACCACGGTCGAGTCCGTGTCGCGCGGAGCTGGGAAAGGCATGGTGGCCGTTGTGCCATGACTCACCAAAACTCAGCAGCGCGAATGGGGCAAAGTTCATCGAGAGATCGTTCGATGAGAACGGGTGCTTGCCAAACATGTGGCAGATCGAGTTGGTGCTCCAAGTGATGTGGTGCAACAGGAAGATCCGCACCACGCCACCCCAGAGGAAGCACTCAAAGGTGCCGGCACCGGTGCCGGTGACGAGAAAGCCGATGAGAGCCGGAAGCGCAAAGCTCAGTACGGTCCACAACGGGGCGTAGGCGGACACCCAGCGGATATCCGAATCAGCGACAAGATCTGGGGCCCAGCGTTCAGCGTTTGCCTCTTCGGCGGTGTAAAGCCATCCTGCATGGGCGTGAATAAATCCACGAAACATCTCCATGCGGGTCGTGCCCAAGAGGTTTGGTGAATGCGGGTCACCGATGCGGTCGGAGTAGACGTGGTGGCGACGATGCAGAGCGACCCAGCTCGTCGCAGAGCCCTGGACGGCGAAAGAGCCAGCGATGCCGAGCGCGATACGAAGCCAACGCTTCGCGACGAAACTGCGATGGGTGAGCAGCCGGTGAAAACCGACCGTGACACCCAAGCCGGAGATCACATAAAAGACCAGAGCAGTCACCACATCTACGAGGTGAAGCGAGGAACCCCAGAGATTCACTATCGCCAAGATAAATCCCGCGAGTGGACCGAAGATAACCAGTGAGACGATGGCACGCTGGAGAATCGAACCGGGAGGTGCTGCCTCTTGGTAAGGGTCTGGCTCTATCTCGTCGGCAGCGTCAACAATGACCGTGGCAAGGGGATGAGGTGCGGATGATGCGGATGGCATGAATGCTCCCAGATATTGGTGCCTCACGAGTCGCACCGATCGCTTAACCGTATCGCAAACTTGACGCATCCGATGGGCGCCTTACAGGGGATATTCCTTCTGCTGCAGTACCTTGCAACGCTCACTAACCTTCTCATCTACGGGTAGTTCAGCCGAGAGAAGGGTGCACGTGATGGTCATCGTTGCTGGCTTCATCGATCTTGATCCAAATGAGCGAGCTGCCTACCTCGTGGCTCGCCAACGCGCGATCGAACGCACCCGTGCGGAGACCGGCTGCCGGGAGTATGTCTTTAGCGCCGATAGCAGCGATCCGGGACGCGTGAGGGTCTTTGAGGTATGGGAGCGGGAGGAGGATCTTGATGCTCACCTCGCTCTTCTGAGCGCTGCTGCACCCTCACCAAAGATCGTTTCAGAGAGTTCGCGTGAACTGCTGCGATACCACGTCACGGGGGTCGGGCCGTTACGATCGGCATAGTGAACCGGGAATCTGACCGACAGGTCCGCTGGGTCGCACCGCGTGCACTCGTCGCGCATCTGCTGGTGCTGTGCTTCGTTCCTGGCTGTCTCATCGCCGGATGGTGGCAGGCGACGGTCGCAATGTCGGGAAATGGACTTAGCTATCTCTACGCCTTTGAGTGGCCCGTCTTTGCCATCTTCTCTGTCGTTCTGTGGTGGAACTTTCTCCATGACGATCCTGACGAGGTGGGAGGTCGCCGGTTGCGCGAGCTTCGGCGTGACGAGAGCATCTCTGGCGAACGAGCAGAGCTGCGCTCGCCAGATTTTCGAACCGAAGATGAGGATGACGAGCTCCGCGCCTACAACGACTACCTTGCTCAGTTGGCGCAACGAGATAGAGCGAAGGGTTGGCGGAGTCGATGAAGACACTGTGGAGTGGTTCACGCGAGGGGTCACTTCTTCGTTATCGAGCGATGGCTTTCACCGTTGGCACCGGCCTCCTTCTGCTCGTCTTTGTTGGAATCCCAATTCAGATCTGGGGTCACTCAAAGGCCGTCGTTGCCGTGGTAGGTCCAATTCACGGCTATCTCTACCTCATCTACCTTGCCGCTGCCTTTGATCTTGCACGCCGCGAACGCTTTCCCATTTCTCGGTTGTTCGTCATGATCTCGGCGGGCCTCGTGCCCTTTGTTGCATTCATCATCGAACATCGCATCGTTGCCTCGCTCCGGGCAGAGGAGCGGAGTGACGCCACAGCGTCCTAGCCTTCAGGGACGATGTCCGCACCCATTACGACCACTGCAATTGGTTACGTCGTGACCCCACTCGTGGATGAGCTGGGTAGGTTCACCGGCGCTGGGGCGGCTGGCTAGTGGCATCGCGTCGTCGACCCACAGTTCCTCAGGGTGTACTGATCCGAACGCTGAGCTGGCAGGGCCTGCGGCCCCACGATGAGATCCGAGTCAAGGGTAAGCCAGGTCAACGGCGCCACTATGAGTTCCTCGCCTTTGTGGAGAACAGCGAGACCGGAGAGTGCTTTGTCGAGGTGATCGGTGGTCGTCGGTCACGTGATGGGATGACGCAGCGAAACGTCAGGATGTTTCCTCCTGAGCAGTGTTCCCGCCCGCCCCGTCGACGCGCGCGACGAGGCACAGAACCTTTAGGAACGCAGCTCAGTTTTTCGCTATCGATCGATGATGACGGTTCATCAGCATCATGACAGCGTCGCACGTCTTTGAGCAGATGCCTAGACTTCGCCCATGTCCGATCAAGCTCCTATCTCACTCAGCCGAGGTCTCCCCGAGACCGTGATCTCGCCAGCTCCCCAAGAGTGGCAGACAGCTTTGGCACATGCGCTTTCCCAGCCAGAGGAATCGCGCCGCGCTGCGGTCGCAGAGGTTGCCGCGCTCTTTCCGCGATACCTCGATGCATGGGCTGCGCTGACGACGCTTGCTCGTGATCGAACAGAGGCCTATGCCTACGCGCGCGTCGGATATCACCGTGGACTCGACACTCTCCGTGGATCCGGGTGGCATGGAACCGGGTATGTGCGGTGGCGCCATGAGAGCAATCACGGCTTTCTCCTCGCGCTCGAGTCGCTGCGTCGAAGCGCCGAGGCGATCGGCGAGCAAGAGGAGGAGCAGCGCTGCGCGATATTTCTGAAGCAGCTCGAGCCAGAGTGGGTAAGCCCTCATCCATGAGGGGTCTTCTGTGAGCGAAAGTCGGAAGGTGGTTCTTATCACTGGTTGTTCCACAGGGATAGGGCGTGTCGCCGCACATTTATTCTTACGGGGCGGTTGGACAGTGATCGCCACTGCGCGTCGGGTAGATGCTCTCGTCGACCTTGCAGATGCCGGAGCGCATATCTTCCCGCTCGACGTGACCGATGAGCAGTCGATCACGGAGACTATCGATCTCGTTACACAGCGTTTTGGTGCCGTCGATGTATTGGTAAATAACGCGGGTTATGGCGCCTACGGCCCCGTCGAACAGCTCTCGAGTCAGCTCATTGTGCGTCAGTTCGAGACCAATGTCTTTGGACTCATCCATTTGACCCAGCGTGTACTTCCCGGAATGCGTCGACAGGGATTTGGGCGCATCATTAACGTCTCCTCGGTTGCGGGTCGACTCTCGCTCCCTATGGGTGGCGCCTATCACGCCTCGAAACATGCGGTGGAGGCGTTCAGCGATGCACTTCGCTACGAGGTGCGCCCCTATGGGATCGGCGTCAGTATCGTTGAACCTGGTCCGGTAAAGACGCCATGGGCCACGACGGCGGCAGCGTCGATCGTGGATGAGGGCTCTGTCTCCGATGATCCCTATCGCGAGATGAAACGAAGTACCCGAAAGAACCTCTCGGGGATGACCGTTGGATTTAAGGGACGCATGGCATCCACTCCAGAACGTATCGCTGCGGTGATCGTGCGTGCGGCCGTAGTGCGTCGGCCGCGATCGCGCTATCGCGTGGGGCTCTTGATGCGTGTGATGTTGGTACTGCGGTGGCTACTGCCCGATCTCATATTTGACAATTTGGTGGGTCGCAGTTTTGTGGGTGGTCGCGGCGCCTAACGGTGACCGTCACCCACGCCGTGCGCGATGTCGCATCGCTCATTTGGCTGCCGGGGTGTTGCGAGATAGCTGCGAGGATCACGGCCGCGATATACACGGGCGGTAGCGGAGAGAGGCCTCCATCGGACGCGAGGGGTTCTGGTCGCTACGGGTGCTGGATTGCTCCGAGTACACCCATCGCAACAAAGAGCACGGTGAGGTAGCTGATGGAGAGTGTGAAGAGCCCCATCGCATTCTTGGGTCCAGCATCATTTCGCAATGAGATTGCACGTCCGGTGAATGCGACACCGAGCAGCGTCGCGATAACGAAGTAGGCGATCCGTTCGGCGAGGTGATACGGCGCAGCAAAACCAAATCCAATCGCCAGAGCGTCGAGTATCACCGTGTACCAGATGATCTGAGAGACGACTCGCTCAATCTCCACCACGGCGGGGAGCATGGGAACCTCGGCGCGCTGGTAGTCCTCACGGTAGCGAACAGCGAGCGCCCAAAAATGCGGTGGGGTCCAGAAGAAGACGATGGCAAAGAGGAGAAAGGGCGCGAGCGTGAGGTGGTTCGTCACCGAACTCCAGCCCACCAACACGGGCACCGCGCCGGCCGCTCCTCCGATGACGATGTTTTGGGTAGTCGTTCGCTTCAACCACATCGTGTAGATGAGGACATAAAAGGCAGTTGCGGAGACAGCGAGAATCGCGGACAGCAGGTTGACCGTCAGCCACAGCTCCACGAAGGCCCCAACCTCTAGCGCGCCGGCGAAGACCATCGCTGCCGGCGGCGAGATAAGTCCGGTAACCAGCGGACGGTTCTTGGTGCGTTCCATCAGCGCGTCGATGTCGCGGTCGTAGATCATGTTCATCGCATTTGCTCCACCGGCAGCGAGCGTGCCACCAATGAGCGTGAGCATGATGAGGCCGAAGGAGGGAAGTGCCTTGGCGGCAACGAACATGGTGGGCACGGTCGTGATGAGGAGAAGCTCGATAATACGTGGCTTGGTGAGCGCCACATATCCCTTGAGTTGTTCCGTAAGAGGGTGAGGTCGCATCTGCGAACTCAGCTCCGGTGCTCCCGCCAGCGAACTCATAGCTCTGACACTATCGCGGGGCGCTTTCGCCGCGGGCAGCTCCGATTTTCACCCGCGGCTGCCGGTTACCTCGGGTTGGGGGACCAGTGCATCCACATTGGGCAAACCAGCCGCGGAGAGGCGTTCATGACGCAAACTCTGCTCCTCAAGATCTCTAAGGGGCGGTATCGTTCGACCGGTTGCCAGCGAAAGGAGGTAGTCCGCGAGCGCCGGATTACGCGCGAGCGCGGGGCCGTGAAGGTAGCTGCCGATGACGTGTCCTGATATTGCACCATCGGTAGAACTAGCACCATTGCCAATGCCGGCAGATAGGTTCATCAATGGTTCCACTCCTGCGCCGAGAATGGTGTGGCTCGCGTGATTCTCAAAGCCCGTAAGCACCCCGATCCCGTCGATGCGGCACTCGCCCGCGATCTCGCCAACCGCACGTGGAGCGACCGGACGGACGGTGGTCACGTCGAGAATCCCTAGTCCCTCCCGCAATTGACCATCGGCGGCGGGGAAGGTGTGCCCCAGAATCTGATAGCCAGCACAGACGGCGAAGACCACGGTTCCCGAGGCGAGGATAGAGCCAAATCCCTCAGATCGCAGCTCCTCGGTAGCGCGTACCTGTGGCCCGTCCTCTCCACCGCCGAGGAGATAGATCGCGCCGTCGCGGGGGAGTGGGTCGCCCAGATGGGCTTCAACCAGCTCTGCATCGATCCCACGCCACCTGGCCCGATTGACGAGCACCGCTGCGTTCCCGCTGTCGCCGTAAGTCCCGAGTAGCTCGGGGTAGACAACAACGATCTGCAGCGGCGAGCGCGCATCTCCCTCTCTACTCCTCACGCGGCTCTCCTCCGGCCCGCCCTGGGGAAGCGGGGCCGGGGTAACCGTGGTCTGTCGCTGCACTAAGGCTCGCCGCAGGTCCTGGAAGGCGGTGTAGTTCGCGATGATGTCGATGTGCGTATCGGTAATCGCACCCAGGGTGTGCTGCGGGAGGATCGCACCGATCTCATGTGGAAGTCCTGCGTGTCGGAGCCTCACGCCCAGATCGAACCGTCGCTCTCCGCTGGTGACGAGATGACGACCAGCAAGAAGTTCGAAGGGAACATCAAAAAGCCATGAGGGGTCGTGGCCGTCGGCGACCCGTGCATTGATCGCGAGAAGGAGCGTTGCCTCGCTCTCGCAGGCAAGCTCGAGGAGACTGGTCCAACCCGCAGGGTTTTTGGCGAGCATGAGCCGTACGGTCTGCTCACCGATCTGATGGACGGAGAAACGTCCAGCTACTTCGGCGAGGCCCTCCATGCGCTCAATTGCTAAGGTCAGCGGTTCACCGATTACCGTCGCGGCAATAGCCGCGATCGCAAGGTTCTCCCGATTGAATTCACCCGGAAGTTGCGAGTTGATCGGCAGAGATCGGCCGTCCGCCATGCGGAGTTCACCCTCGCGATAGTCCGCGATGACGTTTGGTCGAGCGAATCCACAGCTACAGCTCCAGCGATCTTTGGAGAAGCTGATGCGTCCATCGCAGCGAGGACAGTGGAATGCATCCTCGCGCCAGTGATTTCCCGCGCCGACAAAGGTTGTCCATCTCGCCTCGCCTGCGGCGTAGACCACCAACGGATCATCGGCGTTCGCCACGACCATCGCCTCGCTATTGGCGAGCGCCTCGCGCCAGCGGTGTGCGATCATGCGCACCTCGCCGATACGGTCGAGCTGGTCGCGAGAGAGGTTGAGCAATACCACCGCTGCTGGCGACAGCTGATCGATCAGAAGTGGGAGATAGGCCTCGTCGACCTCCAGTACCGCCGTGGAGAGAGTCTGTCCGCCGACTCGACGTGCGATCGCGGTCACGATACCGGCGGGCATGTTCGATCCAGTCGTTGAGGTGGCGACGCGGTCTGTGCCGCCAAGCGCCTCAACGAGCAATCGCGTCGTTGTGGTTTTCCCGTTGGTTCCGCTGACAAGCACCACGGTCATCTCGTGACCAAGGCGCTCAATCAGTGAGGGACAGAGCAAGAGTGCGACGCGACCGCCGATAATCGACCCGCTCCCGCGGCCAAGTCGGCGCGAGAGTAGTGCCGCGCTGCGCAGAGCCATGAGCGCGAGGACGGTTCGCGGGGAGCGGCAATTCGTCACGAGATACTCCGTCGTGCAAGGTCGCGAACCATCGCACCTCGGTTCACGGGACCTCCTCGCTTAGTCGACGAGGCGCCCCCGTCGGTGGGCTTGATCGTACCGGCGAGTGGCCCGACAGTGACGATCAGCGCGCGAACGCCCACGCTCGCGTTCGGTGACGACAGGCGTTATCCTCATCCGTCGAGTCGCTCGCGCGATCGATGACGCGGAGCAATGGCCACGAGGGGGAGCGATGTCGGCAGAGGACGCGGTATTTGGAGAACTCGAGGCACGCGAGGCGCAGACCGAGATTCTCGCGGGAGCGTTCTTGCTCGATGTCCGCGAAGATGACGAGTGGGAGGCGGGACACGCGCTACAGGCCGTGCATATCGCACTTGGTGAGCTTGGCGCACGCTACGAAGAGCTTCCCCGTGACCGCACCATCGTCTGCGTCTGTCGTGGTGGGGGTCGCTCGGCACGCGCCGCGGAAGCACTCGCTGGAGTGGGATTTACGACAATTAACCTTGTCGGCGGCATGCGGGCGTGGGCGAGCGAGGGACTCCAGGTTCGCAACCTCTCCGGTGAGCCTGGCGAGGTAATCTAAGCTGAGTTGGTGACCGCACGGTTACGAATTGATGGATACAACGACATCGGGACCCTTGCAACCTCGCTCCTTTGTACGCCGATAGGTCGCTGGGGAAATATTTGCGCGGAGTGGAGTTTTTTCCTCCGGCCGGATTGAGTTTGAAAAGTAGTTTGCTAGTCTAATTATGTGACAGCCGAACAACTTTCCCGTGTAATCGGCCGTACCGCAGCGCGTCTCGGTCGACAGGTCGATGCCGCGCTCGCCACGGTCGAACTTTCCTCAGCGCAGTATCGGTTGCTCTTTCAGCTTGCTGATGGTGCCGAGGCGTCGACCACGCTCGCCCGCAAACTTGAGGTGAGCGCGCCAAGCGTCACCGCTGTTGTCGATGGCCTCGTTAATCGAGGACTTATCGAGCGATCGCACTCCGCACTTGATCGGCGAAGGGTCTCGCTGAATCTCACCGACGAGGGGCGACGGGTGCTCGCGGAGGCCGATGCATCGGTGACCGAGCGTCTCACCTCTATCGCGACCCACCTCGATCCAGTGCGCGCGGCGAAGTTGATCGAAGATCTTCCGCTTTGGGAGGCGGCCTTTGACGCACGCCGTCATGAGCGTCTTGCCAAGCGCGCGGCCCGTGAAATTGAACAGTCATGAGGCCCTCGCAGCTCCTGCTTGGTCAGAGCACGGAGACGCTCTTTCAGGACCTCGGCGCTCGCGAGTTTGAGCCAGTAGTCGAGGCCTCGCTCTTTGAGGCTCCACGGGCGACGATCGATCCCGACGCGACAAAGTCTTGGTTGAAGCGCTCCTGGCCGGTGGTGCGCGCTCACCGTTTTTTTTGGGTGAGTTCGCTCGTCATGTCTTTTATCGCTCTGCTGACACAGGTACAGATCCCTCGGATTATCGGTCAGGCAATTAATCAGGCGTTGCCGGCGAGTTCGACGACAACATCACCGACGGTGCAGCATCTTGTCTCACTCTCACACTTTGCGGTGATTTTGATCGTGTTGATCGCGGTTCGCGAATTCTCCAACTACACCGGTCGACGGATGTTGTTGACCACCGCTTACTCATTTGAGTATGACCTTCGCAACATCGTCTACGAGCACTACATGGGCCTTTCCTTCCCCTTCTACGATGCCGTGCAGGTCGGACAGTTGATCTCCCGTGCGAACTCTGACGTTCGCGCGGTACAGCAGTATCTCGTCATGGCACCAACCGTTTTCGTGCAATGCGCGGTTGTGCTGATCGCCTTTGCAGAGATGTTCTCGCTGAATGCGCAGCTCACCCTGATCACGATGCTCTCCCTGCCAATTACCCTCATCGTGGGCATGATCATGCGGACAAAGATCTTCCCGGTCTCATGGCTGATCCAGGCCCGTCTCGCCGAAGTGGCGACGATCGTCGAGGAGAACATCAGCGGAGTGCGTGTGGTGAAGTCCTTCGCCGCTGAGCAGCCCGAACTCACTGCGCTCGCATCGACGGCTGATCGGCTGCAGTGGGCCTATATCAAGGATGCAGATATCAGGGGAACTTGGGCTCCGATGCTCGAAAACCTGCCCCGTATTGGTCTTGCGGTCATCCTTCTCTATGGCGGTGCGCTCGCAATTCGCCATCAGATTGGTGTCGGAACACTTTTCACCTTTCAGGCGTACATGCTCCTCTTTCAGCCACCCTTTCGGCAGCTCGGAATGATCATCATGAACGGCCAACGCGCGGCTGCTTCGGCGAAGAGGATCTACGAGGTCCTTGACCATGCCCCGGAGATCGTGGATCGCCCCGGTGCAACTGATCTTCGAAACTGTCGTGGTGATGTGGTGTTTGACGATGTCACCTTCACCTATGCCGATGGAACTCCCGTACTCCGCAACTTCTCCCTCTCGGTCGCTCCGGGGGAGACGGTCGCTCTAGTGGGTCGCACAGGATCGGGGAAATCGACGGTGGCGCGTCTCCTGAACCGCTCCTATGACGTCACCAGCGGTGTGATCACGGTTGATGGGATCGATATCCGGGATCTCACCGTCGCGAGTCTTCGCGCAAATGTTGGGATTGTGCTCGATGAGCCCTTCCTCTTCTCCGACTCGGTGCGTGACAACATCGCCTACGGACGCCCTGACGCTGCAATTGAGGATGTCATCGCCGCGGCAAAGGCTGCAGATGCCGATGGATTTATCTCACGACTCGGCGATGGATATGACACTGAGGTAGGCGAGCGTGGCTACAACCTCTCGGGTGGACAGCGACAGCGCATAGCAATCGCTCGAACACTGCTGCTCAACCCTCCGATACTTGTGCTCGATGATGCGACGAGTGCGATCGATGTTCAGGTGGAGCAGCGCATCCATCATGCGCTCGGCGATCTCCTCACGAACCGGACCACGATCATCATCGCGCACCGTCTCGCAACCATCAGTTTGGCGGACCGGGTGGTCCTTGTAGAACATGGGACCGTTATCGCCTCTGGCCGTCATGAGGAGCTACTGGCGACCGATCCAAGGTACGCAGAGGTGCTCGCTCGCGCGGCCACCGAGGAGGAGCTCGATCATCAGATTGAGGAGACAATTCAGGGGCCGGAGCTCTAATGGGTATGGGATTTGGCGGACCGGGCATGTGGGCGGGAATCCGGGGGAACCCGGGCGGGGCCATTGGTGGCTCGGGAATTCCCAGTGGTGGACACGGAGCTGCGGGAGGAGCCCCCTTCGCAGGCATTCCTCCAGAGCTCGAGGAGGCGGTCACCAAACTTATGGAGACCGAGCCAGAGCACCCTGCACCGAGCGCGAAATACACGCCGAACAATGCAGAGCTGGGCAAGATCACGCTCTGGGGATTAATCAGCGCGCGCTGGAGCATCGCGATGTGGTCGCTCATCTTTCTTGCCATCGAGACCGTCGGTTTTCAGATAGGACCGATCCTCACCCAGATCGGGCTCGACCACGGAGTGACACCTGGCCACATGTCGGTCGTTGTGATCACTGGTGTCGCCTATATCGTCAGCGTGGTATTGACCGTGTTGGTCGAGCGCAAGCGCGTTCGCAACACCGGCCGACTAGCAGCTCAAGTGATGAACGATCTTCGCGTGAAGGTGTTTACTCATATCCAGAGGCTTTCGCTGGACTACTTCACCGAGGAGAAGGCCGGCGTCATCATGACACGGATGACCTCCGATATCGAGGTCCTCCAGAACATGCTCCAAGATGGACTGGCGCAATTCTGTATTCAAGGGCTCACGATGCTCTTTGTCACTGTCGTGCTCTTTCTCTATAACGTAGAGCTCGCACTTATTACCTGTGCGATCGTATTGCCCGCGCTTATCTCAACCTCACTTTGGTTTCGAAATGCATCGGCGAGGACCTATCTCCTGGTGCGCGACAATCTCGCAGCGGTGATCGGCGATATCGCTGAAAGTCTCTCTGGCGTACGCGTCGTCGCCGCGTACAACCGGCAGCGCAATAACGTCATCCGACACCGCAACATCGTGGGCCGATACCGTCAGGCAAACCGCACAAGCGCCAAGGTGACGGCGGCGTATACCGCCTCCTCTGACTTCATCGGTCTTGGCGGGCAGCTGGCGCTGTTGCTTATCGGTGGCGATATGGTGCTCCACCATCATCTGTCCACGGGTGTGCTGTTTGCATTCATCCTCTTTCTTGGCTCCTTCTTCCAGCCAATTCAGCAGATGGTGCAGCTTTACAACACCTATCAGCAGGGACAGGCGGCGATCACGAAATTGCGGATCCTTCTTTCGACAGACCCCACCGTGGCGGAGTCACCCGATGCCTACGAACTTCCGGCGATTGAGGGCAAGATCGACTTTGATGACGTGAGCTTTGGCTATGACCCCAAGGTGCCGGTGCTCTCGCATGTCAATCTCCACATCGACGCAGGCGAAGTCATCGCATTCGTCGGCGCGACCGGTGCGGGCAAGTCAACGATCGCCAAACTCGTCACTCGTTTCTACGATCCCACCGCCGGTGTCGTGCGCATCGATGGATATCCACTAACCGAGATCACGCTGAATTCGCTGCGTCGTCAGCTTGGCGTTGTGCCACAGGAGGCCTTCCTCTTCTCGGGATCCATCCGCAACAATGTTGCCTTCGCGCGGCCTGAGGCCAGCGATGATGAGGTGATGGAGGCGATCAGTGCAGTTGGTCTTGACGATCTAGTTGAGCGCCTTCCCTATGGCATCCACACCGAAGTGCACGAGCGTGGTCAGTCGCTTGCCTCAGGTGAGCGACAGCTCATCGCGCTTGCACGAGCATTCATCGCGAGCCCCCGTGTGCTGGTTCTTGACGAGGCGACTTCGAACTTAGATCTCAAGTCAGAGGTAAAGGTTGAGGCAGCTCTCGACCGCCTCCTTGAGGGGCGCACGGCGATTCTGATCGCTCACCGTTTGACGACCGCAATGCGGGCGGATCGCATCGTCGTGGTCGATCAGGGTGAGATCGTTGAGGTTGGACCGCACAAGGAGTTGGTGGCGCGCGGGGGTCGTTATGCCGAGATGTATGCGACCTGGTCGAATCAGCATGGGTCGCCATCGCCCTCCTCGCTCTCCTCTGCCTCTTAGTCCCCGCTACCGCGCACGGCGGACGCACCTCTCAATCTCCATTTGGGACATCGGTTTGTGCTCGTTACCGCTCCCGCTGGCCTCAAGTCGCAAGCAATGAATCAGGTAGCGTTGCACCGTGGCGCGAGTTCGCACCATGACTGAGAGAGAGACACCTAGTGGCCACACTCGACGCAGCTTTTCTCGACCTGCCCCTTGGAGCGCTCGATGCCGTCGCGCTGGAGCGTGCGGGCGCTCGCGGAGCGACCCACGCAGAGATCCGAATCGAACAGATCAAGGAGCAGTATCTCTCGCTCCGTGATGGCGAGGTCGAGGGGACAAGCGATGATGTGGAGATCGGTGTCGGGGTCCGTGTCGTCGTCGATGGATCCATGGGATTTGCCGCCACAGTGGAGCTCACCGCTGACGCGGTTGCGGCGTGTGTAGATCGTGCGGTCGACGCGGCTCGGGTGAGTGGGTTGGCAAGGGGCCGCAGAGTCGTGCTCGCTGATGAGGCCGCGTATGGGGCAGTGGAGTTTGTCGCCCCCTTTTCGATCGACCCCACCTCCGTTGCGCTCGAGGAGCGAGTAGCGCTCCTTGGCGAGTGGAGCCAGGGTCTCCTTCGTGCTGCGGGAGTTGATCACGTTGCCGCGACGCTGCACGGTGTAAGCGAAAATAAGCACCTCGCAACCCTCTCCGGAACCGTTGCCAATCAGCGTCGCGTGCGCATTCATCCGACGATCGAGGCACTGGCAACCAACGACGGTGATTTTGAGTCAATGCGTTCGATTGCTCCACCGGTTGGTCGTGGCTATGAGTATCTCGGTGGAGATGGGTGGGACTTTGCGGGTGAGCTTGAGCAGATGCCACATCATCTTCGCGAGAAGTGTCGCGCAAAATCGGTAGATCCCGGTCTCTATGACCTCGTTATCGACCCAACCAATCTGTGGCTGACGATCCATGAGTCGATCGGCCATGCCACCGAGCTCGATCGCGCTCTGGGATATGAGGCAGCTTACGCTGGAACCTCATTTGCAACCTTTGATCAGATAGGGACACTTCGCTATGGCAGTGATCTTCTCAATGTGACCGGTGATCGCACGACGGCCTATGGACTTGCCACTATCGGATTCGACGATGAGGGGGTGCGCGCACAGAGCTTCGACCTGGTGCGCGCAGGAACGCTGGTCGGCTACCAACTTGACCGTCAGATAGCCGCTGAGGTGGGATTTGACCGCTCCAATGGCTGTGCCTTTGGCTGCTCGCCGCTGATGGCACCGATCCAGCGCATGGCAAACGTCTCGCTGGGAGATTCCGGTATGGACGGGCCATCGACCGAGGAGCTCATCTCCTCGGTCCGGCGCGGCATCTATATCGTTGGCGACAAGAGCTGGTCGATAGATATGCAGCGGTACAACTTCCAGTTCACCGGCCAGCGTTTCTTCCTGATTGAGGCGGGGCGGATCGTCGGGCAGCTGCGTGACGTCGCCTATCAGGCAACCACCACCGATTTTTGGGGATCTCTGGAGGGGCTCGGTGGCCGTTCTACCTATCTGCTGGGCGGCGCGATGAATTGTGGAAAGGGGCAGCCCGGGCAGGTGGCGCCCGTCAGTCACGGCTGTCCATCGGTGCTCTTGCGTCAGATCCGTGTGCTCAATACGAAGCAGGAGGCGGGCCGATGAGCCATCCGATCTCCGCCTCCCTCCCCGAGCCACACCAGCTCATCGAGGTAGGACTCGCCGCCGCTCATCCCTACGACGCAGTGATACTTGTCGAAGAGAGCTTCGATTGCGATATCCGCTTCGCCAACAACACAACCACGACGAACGGTGTGCGCCGCTCGCGATCGGTGACGGTGGCGCTCTTTGTGCCCCACAGTGGTGGCGTTGCGGTCGGTATCGCGAGTCGATCGGGCCTTGTCGATATCGGCGATCTTGTCGGCCTCGCAAAGGGCCGTGCGGCGGCAAGTGCTCCCGCGGGGGATGCTTCGCCGCTGATTACCGGGACTCATGTTTCGTCTCATTTTGCTGATCCAGCGGTCGAGACCAACCTCGCGCTCTTTTCGGGTCTGGTTAAAGATCTCGGTGAATCATTTAGCGCCGCGAAGTCAAAGGATCACGTACTCGCAGGATTTGCTCAGCACGAGGTGGAGACGACCTATCTCGGCAGCACGCGTGGGCTCCGTCTGCGGCACGTGCAACCCACCGGATCCTTCGAACTTGTTGCCCGATCGCTCGATGGATCGGCCTCGACGTGGGTGGGTCGTGGAACCTCAGATTTCTCTGATATTTCGCTTCCCGAGATCTACGCTCACCTGGAGGGTCGCCTCGCGCATGCCACACGACGCATCGACCTTCCTGCGGGCCGCTACGAGGTCTTGCTTCCTCCCGATGCCTGCGCCGATCTGGTGATCGAACTCTCCTCTGCAATGAGTGGCCGCGAGGCCGAGGATGGGGGCAACGTATTCTCCGGTGCAAATGGCGGTACTCGAATTGGTGAGCAACTTACCTCGCTCCCCTTTGATCTCTCGAGCGACCCGCAGCAGCGAGGTATCGAGTGCGCAGAGGTGCTGATGACTGGAGGTTCCTCTGCGGATGTTTCGATCTTTGACAATGGCGTAGAGCTCCATCCCACTCAGTGGATTAAGGCGGGCACGCTCGATCGGCTGCGCTACCACCGGGCGGGCGCTCGACGCTCTGGGCGCAACTTTGCGGCCCCGGTCGACAACCTCTCGCTCTCACTCCCCGGAGCCTCTGCTTCGCTCGACGAGATGGTCGCGAGGACAAAACGGGGATTGCTCCTCACCTGTCTCTGGTATATCCGAGAGGTCGACCCCTCGACGCTGCTGCTGACGGGGCTTACTCGCGACGGCGTCTATCTGGTTGAAGATGGGGAGATCGTTGGTGCGGTGAATAATTTCCGTTTCAACGAGAGTCCGCTGGACGTGCTGGGCAGGGTGGTTGAGGCGGGAGTTAGCGAGCGCGCACTCTCGCGCGAATGGGGCGAATGGATGAACCGGACCGCGATGCCAGCGCTACGCGTCGCAGACTTCAATATGAGCTCTGTCAGTCAGGCGAGTTAGTCGATCTGGTCATCTCGCCACTCCGGTCATCGGCCGCGCCGGGAGTGGTGCCGGGCCTCTGGGGCTAGCCTGTATCGAGGAGCTGAAGCGGCTCCGTTGTCGTGGTGGAAAAAGAGAGAGGGATCTCGCGTGGACGTACGCATCGGCATCATCCAAGGGGCGAAGGAGCTCGACATCGACTTCCCGTCTGAGACGACGCAGGAGCAGATCCACACACAGGTGGAGGAGGCGATCGCCGCAGGTGAGAGTGTCGTCTGGTTCACCGATCGCCGCGGCCGCCAGGTCGGTGTTATTGCCTCCCGAATTGCTTATATCGAGATCGGGACGCAAGACGAGGTGCGCAAGGTCGGCTTTGGCGCCTCTTAAGCGGCGCCTCCGACGCCGCTGATACGCAGATGATCGATTACCACGTGCACCTCTGGCCCCACAGCGATCGGGCCGAGGTCGCCGAGGAGCGACTCGAACGACTAGCGGATTACTGCGCGCGCGCTGCCGCTGAGGGTGTTCATGAGATTGCCCTGACCGAGCACCTCTTTCGCTTTACCCAGGTTCGTCCCATTGCCGATCGATTCTGGGACAAAGAGGAGAACACCGCGCTCCGAGATCAGATCTCCTCCTACTTTGACTTTCACGCCACTGCTGACCTCGACCGATATGTGGAGGATGTTCTCGCGGCAAAGGCGGCGGGCCTTCCAGTGCTGCTCGGTCTTGAGGTCGATTACTACCCTGGGTCGATGGAGCAGGTCGCGCAGGCACTATCTGGATACCCGTTTGACGTTCTCCTCGGCTCCGTCCATTGGCTCGGAACCTGGATGTTTGACAATTTGGAGGATACGGTCGCTACGTCGGAGTGGGCCACGCGGGGCGTTGAGGGCGCCTGGCGTAGCTATGTCGAGGCATTGGAGGAGCTCGCCGAGACGGGTACCTGCGACGTGCTCGCTCACCCCGACCTCATCAAACTGACCGGCCGGCGTCCCTCGCCTGCATTTATCGATGAGAGCCATGCCCGTATCGCCGAGGCAGCTGCACGGTCGAGGATGGCAGCCGAGATCTCCTCTGCGGGACTGCGTAAGCCGGTCGGGGAGGCCTATCCGGCGGGTGATCTGTTGGCACGCTTTCATCGGCGTGGAGTCCCCGTGACGATCGCCTCCGATAGTCACGGCCCGGATTTTGTCGGGTCGGAGAACGCGCGTTTGGTGGGGATGGCACGCGAAGCGGGCTATCAGGAGCTGCGTGGATTCCGTAATCGTGTCGGCTATCCGATCGAACTGGCGGTGTAGTCGGAGATGCCTGCGTTGCCAGAGGTTGGCCTTGAGGGGGAGGACCTCAGTACAGAGCAGCATGATGTCGATCGACCGGAGGAGGAGCTACAACGTCACCTCGATCGGCTCACGGCGCGCTGGGCGCTCCTCGCCGACCTCTCGTTCTCCGATCTTGTGCTCTATGTCGAGCGCATCGCGCCTCGAGAGCAGGCAACGCTCACGACGGTGGCACCGGCGGAGGGGAGTGCCGTTGGTCCGCGTGCCGGTTACTCCCTCGTCGATGGCAACCGAATGAACTACGTCGTTGAGGCGCAGATTCGACCGACAACCAGTCAGACGGTCCTACAAAACGACCTCGTTGGTCGCATCTTTGAGGCCGAAGAGGTGCTTTTAGTTCACGAGGCGTTCCAAACTGGACAGATCTCACAGTTCCTCGAGGGGAATGTGCACCGAGTACGTGACGTACAGCGCGAATGCATCCCCGTCCGCTGGGAGGGAGCGGTTGTCGCGGTCATCGAGCGCATCTGGTCACCGAGTGCAGGGCGGCGATCTGGCGAGCTCGCTCGTGTGTATCTCCGACTCTTTGAACGCGTCGCGGAGATGGTGAATGCCGGTATCTACCCCTTTCCCGGTGATGAGGAGATGATCGAGGATGCACCCCGAGTTGTCGATGGGGTGGTCGTGCTCGATGCGGAGCAACGCATCAGCTTCGCCTCGCCGAATGCTGTCAACGCACTGCACCGTGTTGGCGTGGTCTCGGCCCTGACCGGGTCTACGCTGCGCGAGCTGGGACTTGACTCCAATCACGTCGCCGAGGCCTTCGCCAACCGCCTCCCCTCAAGCGAAGAGGTCGGCGGACGAAACGAGGCAATTGTTCTCCTGTCGTGCATACCGTTGCTCGACAATCAGCGCGTCACTGGTGCGGCAGTGCTGACACGTGATGTGACCGATCTGCGTCGCCGGGATCGACTTCTCCTCTCGAAGGACGCGGCGATCCGGGAGGTGCATCACCGGGTAAAGAACAATCTGCAGACGATCTCGTCGCTGCTACGGCTGCAATCGCGACGGGTCGAGGATCACACCGCGCGTACTGCGTTGGTCGAGGCGGAGCGCCGTATCCGCGCCATTGCGTTGGTTCATGAGATTTTGGCGCGCGAGCCCGGAGATCAAGTGAACTTTGACGAGATCATCCCTGCCCTCGTCGGGCTTGCCCGTGATGCAAGCGCTGGACAGCGTGACATTGAGGTTGTCGTAGGAGGTGACGTCGGAAGTGTCGTTGCGGATGTCGCAACGCCGCTCGCGGTGGTGATCGCAGAGTTGTTGCAAAATGCAGCGGAGCATGCCTTCCATGAGATGGACCTAAAGCGGCCACGGATCGACCTTGATTTTGTCTCCAGAGGTGGATCTCTCACGGTCACCGTCAGCGACAACGGCGGCGGCTTCGCTGACAATTTTGATATTGAGGCGACCAAGAGTCTCGGGTTGTCAATTGTGCGAGATCTGGTGCGGTCTCAACTTGGTGGCACCATCTCGATCTCCCACAGTATCGGTGCGCTCGTCACGTTAGAGGTGCCGTTGCGCCGCCCGTAGCGCCTTGCTGATGCAATAAGTTGCACCAATCGGTTGCTTCTCATGCGCTGAGGCAGTTGTATTGGGTCTGAGATCTACGTCGCGATGAGAGCGGGATCAACCGGTTCGTTGTCGCGTAGTGCTGGGTCAGTCGGGAGAGAGCTCCGGGGGGAGCACAACTCGCCAATCAAGGGGTGTGTGTGATGGGATCTGCGATCTATGTCGGCACCGATGAGGGAGTGACAACCTTTCGCCAGGAGCGAGAGATAGGCGAGTGGACAGCGACCGAGGCAAACATTCCGAGTGGTGCAGTGTCGGAGATTGTGGTGCATCCGGAGCGTCCAAATGTCGCCTATGCCGCAACCGAGGGAAGCGGTGTCTTTAAAACGGAGAATTTCGGCGAGAGTTGGTACACGCCAAATTACGGACGGCGCGGGCCAGGAAAGGTGCGCTGCCTTACGATCGATCCGCACCACCCGGAACGCCTCCTCGCGGGGACCGAGCCCATCGACCTCTACGTCAGTGAAGATGGGGGAGAGAACTGGGAGCTCCAGCTCTCTCTGTGGGACAACCCGTACATCCCGGCCGTGGACTTTGGAGGCTCTCCAACGGCAGAGCCCCATGTGCGTGACATCGTGATCGACACGAACGATCCGGAGGTCATCTATCTTGCACTCCAGGTGGCGCAGATGCTCAAAAGCGTCGACGGAGGTCGGAATTGGGCTCCGGTGGTGGAGATGGTCGAGCGAGATGTGCACTCCGTTTTCATCGATCCGCGTGACAGTAACCATCTTGTAATTGCCACCGGAGGGCACGATGCCCGTGGTGGACGGACGCCCGGGCGCGCGCTCTATGCAAGCGATGATGCTGGTGCGAGCTGGCGAGCGCTTGCGATGGATTTTGACGGCAATTATTCACTTCCTCTGGTTGCGAAACCGGGCGACCCAGAGGTGCTCTATGCCTCTCTCGCCGATGCCACCCCTGGCGTGTGGCGTCGGCGTCCAACCGGGGCGCAGGGCGCATTCATCAGGTCGGGCGACTCTGGTGAGAGCTGGTCGGAGATCGACCTCTCCTGTATCGGGGATTCCAGTCACTCGATGGTGATTTCGCTCTCGGTTGATTCTGGATCCCCCGAACGAGTGGTTGCAGGATTGAGTACGGGAGAGATCGTCGTCTCTGATGATGATGGCGCCACCTTCTCGTTGATCTCACCTCGCGCACAGGGTCTGAGCGATCTGAAGATCGCGAGTTTCTAAGTGGTGAAAAAGGCCAGAGGGGCGTGACAACGCACCGCGCCTCGCGGTGACAACGGCGTCAATCGCACGAAACAGGAGAGGACTTGAAGACAGATGAGCTATGAGATGACCGCGATCGGACATGTGAATTTCCGCCTACCGACGGGAAGTGAGCAGGTGGCGGAGGAGTTCTGGTGTGGCCTCATGGGATTTACCCGGCTGCCAAAGCCGGCGGGGAACACGCATCCCGGTATGTGGTTTACCCGTGGAAGTTTTGAGGTGCATGTCTCGCCCGATGATGACTTTGTTCCGGTTACGCGTGCGCACACCGCCTTTGTCGTCGAAGGAATCACTGAGCTCTCCCGCAAACTCGGAGAGAGCGGATATAAGGTCAACGTCTCCAAGGGAACGCCCGAGGAGGTTGTGGCGTGCTTTGTCGCCGATCCCTTTGGGAATCGACTTGAACTCATCTCGCCAGAGGAGGCGACGAGAGATCAGGCCCATTGAACCGATGCGCCTTTGCTTGGCGTAGCTCCCGGGTGGGGTTGTCTCTGGGAGACGGTGGTGGTCATTGGTGTGATTTTGCAGCCGCGCTCCGGGGGAGCGAGGCCAAATTTCGTCGTGGAGGGCTGCGGACTCGGTACGGTCGGGGCGCTAATGACCGGCGGATCAATGACCGACCCATTCAATTCGTTCGAAACTATTGAGAGGTGGCGATGGAGCCGTATTCACAACTGCTCGCCGAGTTCGTGGCGGATTTCGATTCTCGCGCTATTCCCGAGGCCGCGCTGGAACGTTCTCGGCAGTCGATCCAAAACGGTATCGCCGCGGCACTCTCTGCAACTGATGCTGAACCGGTCGAGATTTTGATCAACGTGCTGGAATCGGCAGGGGGTAGGGGGCAGAGCGCCCTCTGGGGGAGGAGCGAGAGGCTCTCTCTGCTCGATGCCGTAATGGTGAACGGTTACATGGGTCACTACAACGACTACGACGACACGCATATGGCGACGACGTACCACACGAACCCCATGAACGTCGCTGCCGCACTCGGTCTTGGCGCCGACCGGCATCTCTCGGGGCACGCCGCCGTTGTCGCACTCACGCTCGGGATGGAGGCATCGATCCGACTTGGACTTGCGCTCGGGCGCGTGCACTACGAGAGCGGCTGGCACACTACGGGAACTTTGGGCGCAGCGGGAGCGGCGCTGACGGGAGCACGGATGCTCTCGTTAGACCCACTGCGAACCAACTACGCGTTGGGACTCTCGCTGACGCAGGCTGCAGGACTTCGCGGACTCATGTTTGGCTCCATGGCAAAGGGAT
>CAIMWD010000134.1 GCA_903845085.1 uncultured Acidimicrobiaceae bacterium | reverse complement strand
GGTGGGCGCCTGCAAGGGGGAGACCAGCACCAGCAGGGCGGTAAAGCCGATCGCCGCGATCGAGCCGATCGCCAGCGCCTTGAGAGATCGCCGCAGCTCGCGAACTTGCCGAAGAGGTCGGACGAAGGGCACGACGGTGGACTGAACTCGGGTCCTTTCTCAACTCCCCAGGTTTTACCGATGAGTGCACCACCGCATTTCTTGCGGAGGACCTGGAGGAGATACCCGTCGAGGCCCATGGCATCGAGGAGGAGCACATGGCAATTGTGCGCGTGCCACTGGGTGATTTTTGGCGCATGGTGCGAACAGGTGAGATCCATGATGCAAAGACAATCATCGCGGTGACCTGTGCGGAACGCGTACTGGCGGGCCGACAGCAGCGAGACTGATGCGAGTGGATGACGATTCGAAGGGGTTGAGTCGCGCCGCACAGGAGTATCTCTCCTACCTAGTCGTGGAGCGTGGTCGTGCACGAAATTCCATCACCTCCTATCGGCATGACCTTCGCGCTTACGAGGAGTACCTCATGGGACGGGGTATCGCGCTCGAGGGAGTGACGACAGCAGATATTGAAAATTACCTCGCCCTTTTACGCGCTACGGGCCTCGCTGCATCCTCTCGCGCTCGCGCCCTCGCCGCGATCCGGGGACTGCATGGGTTCTGCGTCGCAGAGGAGGGTTATCTTGTCGATCCAACGACAGAGGTGGAGACGCCGCGACTGCCGAGTTCGATCCCCAAAGCATTGGGCGAATCGGAGGTGGTGCGTCTCTTGGAGGGAGTCTCCGGCGATGATGCACGCTCACTGCGCGATCGAGCCATCCTCGAGCTTCTCTATGCCACAGGTCTGCGTATCTCCGAGCTCGTCACGCTGTCGATCTCCGATCTCGACGCAGATGCCGGTACGCTCCGCGCCTTCGGAAAGGGTTCAAAGGAGCGCATAGTTCCGGTTGGTCGCCACGCGCTCGCGGCGCTAGTCCGTTGGTATGGCCCGGGGGGTCGCTCCACGATGGCTCCCTCCCAATGGCAGCATCGCGGTGATGCTGAGGCGATCTTCCTCTCCTCGCGTGGTCGTCGACTGAATCGCCAGGGTGTCTGGCTGGTCGTTCGCCATGCAGCAGAGCGGGTTGGTCTCGAGGATCGCGTGACGCCGCACGTACTTCGTCATAGTTTTGCGACGCACCTTCTCGACCATGGAGCGGATGTCCGTGTTGTCCAGGAGCTGCTCGGTCATGCCTCGATCACGACGACGCAGATCTACACAAAGGTCTCTCAGGAGCATCTCCTCCGTGCCTACCGTTCGGCCCATCCCCGGGCAACACGGTCTGGGGGCGCGTGAGTTCGTGATCGATGACTCTGTAGGCTGTCGCGATGCAGATTATGCGTGGAGAGAGTTAAGCCCATGGCGACACTGACGCATCGTCAGCGGGCGCTTGTCAATCACTACGGCCCGTGGATTCTCGGCGGAGGGATCCTTGCCGCAGCGCTCATCGACGAGGCCATCAAACATCATGTGCTCTCTAACCAGTCTGCGCTCTTCTTCGTCATCTTGATACCCACAATAATTGTGCACGAGGTCTCCCACGGTCTCGTCGCCTACTGGTGC
>CAIMWD010000133.1 GCA_903845085.1 uncultured Acidimicrobiaceae bacterium | reverse complement strand
CCGCGACACCGCCGATGCGCGACACCTTCCCGTCTTTCATCAGATCGAGGGGATCGTGGTCGATGAGGGTGTGACATTTGGTGATCTGAAGGGAACGGTCGATGCGTTCGTGCGTGCGATCTTTGGTGAGGGCATCTCGGCTCGGCTGCGGCCAGCCTTCTTCCCCTTCACGGAACCCTCCGCAGAGTTTGAGATTACCTGCGCGATCTGTGAGGGTGCGGGCTGTCGCACCTGTTCACAAACCGGATGGATTGAACTTGGCGGCTGCGGAATGGTGCATCCCTTTGTCTTGGAGTCGACTGGCGTTGACCCAGAGCGGTACTCAGGATTTGCCTTTGGATTTGGCATCGATCGTCTTGCGATCATGCGTCACGGTATCGAGGACATCCGCAGCTTCATGGAGAATGATCTCCGTTTTCTCACCCAGTTTTAGTCACCCGCGATCGGCTGTTGCTCGCACATCCGATCCACCTATCGAAGGAGTCTGAGTGCGCGTCCCGCTCAGTTGGTTAGATGAGTATCTTGCGCTAGGGATCGACCCCGGCGATCACGTTGCCGTGCGCGCGCTCGGCACGACTCTCGATTCACTTGGACTCGTCGTCGAGGGCATCGAATTTATCGGCGAGGGCCTTGCGGGAGTTGTCGTCGCGCGGGTGATCTCGATCGCAGCGATCGAGGGGGCCGACCGCGTCCGTCTCGCGACCGTTGATCTCGGCGCACCGATGCCGCTCGAGATCGTCTGCGGAGCGCAGAACTATGGCATCGGCGATCTTGTGCCGCTGGCACCGGTTGGTGTGACGCTGCCAAATGGAATGGAGATCGCTCGGCGCAAGATGCGCGGTGTCGTCTCTCATGGGATGCTCTGTAGCGCGCGCGAACTTGGCCTCGATGAGGATCATGAGGGACTTCTGATCCTCGCGCGCACCGGTTCTGCCCAGGCGACCCTGCCAGAGGGCATCCGACTCGGTATGGAGCTCACCGAACTCCTCGGCATCGCTCCCGATGCGGTCTTTGACATCGCTATCGAGCCCAACCGGCCGGATGCGCTCTCGATCATTGGAGTAGCGCGTGATCTCGCTGCGCGACTGGAGCGTCCACTCCTCCTCAATACGCCGCAGATAACTGAGTCCGAGGTCGAGGCCGCGACGCTCGCAACGGTGGAGGTCTTTGCGATCGAGCGCTGTTCACGTCTTGTTGGTCGTGTGCTCCAAGGGGTCGATGCGACGATCGCCTCGCCGCCGGAGATCGCCCGACGTCTCACTCTCGCCGGCATGCGACCGATCAACGCAATCGTCGACGCCTCGAACTACGTCATGCTCGAGACCGGTCAGCCTACGCATCCCTATGACCTCGCGCAGCTCTACGGACGTGGCATTGGTGTGCGCCTTGCCCGCGCGGGGGAGGAGCTGGTGACGTTGGATGGACATCGTCGCCTCCTCGGTCGCGATGGCGCAGAGGATCTTCTGATCTGCGATCGAAATGACCGACCCGTGGGTCTCGCAGGGATCATGGGTGGTCAGACGAGCGAGATCGGCACCGGCACGACCGAGGTGCTGTTAGAGGTCGCCCATTTCTCTTCGATCGGCATCGGTCGCACGAGCGCTCGGCTCGGGTTGCGCTCCGAGGCCTCCGCACGCTTTTGGCGTGGCACCGATCCGGAGGGCCTCGAACGCGCGGCCGACCGGTTCTGCGAACTCGTCGTGAGCGCACACCTCGCCCAGGGCCGGCCTGCGCCAGTGATTGCGCGCGGCCGCCTCGAAAGTGCACCGGCGAATACCTCGCGGCGCGAGGTAACGCTGCGCCCCCGACGCGTAAACGCCTACCTTGGCACTGCGCTCAGCGATGCTGAGATGACGAGACTGCTTCTACCGCTCGGCTTTACGCTCTCAGAGACCAATGGCGAGCTCCTCGTCACCGTGCCCGGTTATCGCTCCGATGTCACCCGCGAGGTCGATCTCATCGAGGAGATCGCACGACATCATGGCTATGATCAGATCCCCGCGACCGCCCGTCGCTCGCCGCATGTGGGCCGCCGGAGTCCGCGCCAGGAGCTGCGACGAACCCTGCGCTCGCTCGCGACCTCAATGGGTGCGCATGAGGCATGGACCAGCTCTATCGTTGATCCCGAGCTAGAGCGCAGCCTGGGCGCAACGGTGACGCCGGTCGAACTTGCGAATCCCATCGTGGTGAACGAACTGGCGCTGCGCACGCATCTTCTCGGTGGTCTCGGTGGCGCGCTACGACACAATGAATCACACCGCAATGCGCAGCTCCGACTCTTTGAGATCGGAAACGTCTTCGCGCAGGCGACGCCTGCCCAGTCTGCGCAGGTCGTGACGGCGCCTGGGCTCACGCCAGATGGGGATGAGCGACCAATGGAGCGCGAGCTCTTTGGACTCGTATTCGCTGGCGTCGGTGACGGCGCGGAGATCGCGTGGCAGAGCTGGTCGGGAATCGTTGAGCGTCTCGGACTGCGTGATGAAATGCTGACACTCTCCCAGCCAGCTCCGGGCGAACTTCTTGCCATCGATTGGTTGGCGATGGGTGCACATCCCACGCGATCGGGTCACGTTCTCCATCGCGGATCCCCGGTCGCACTCGTCGGCGAGATCGATCCTCGTGTCCAGGAGCTCCTCGGTCTTGCACCACGTCGTCTCGGATGGCTCGTCATCGATGTCGCCGAGTTGGCAGAGGTTCCCACACGCGACGCGACGGCACGCCCGGTGAGTCACTTCCCCTCTGCCGATGTCGACCTCTCCTTTGTGTTGCCAGAGATCGTCCCCGCAGGTGAGCTCTCCGCCGCTATCGCCGCGGCGGCGGGCGAGATCGTCGAGTCGATTCGACACCTTGATACCTATCGGGGACGGGGCGTGGCCGAGGATGCGCGCAGTCTTAGCTATCGCATCCGCTTCTGCGCCATAGACCGCACGCTCTCGGACGAGGAGATCGCCACCGCACGTCGCGAGATCATCGCGCACGTCGAGAGATCATTGCCCGCCACCCTGCGTGCCTAATTGCTGATGGCAGCGCCCCTCATCCTCGCCTCCGCATCCTCCTCACGCCACGCGATACTTCGCGGGGCGGGGTTAATCCACGAGATTCACGTCAGTGAGGTGGATGAGAGCAGCGCGACCGGCAGCGCGCAGGAGCAGGTCACGATGCTGGCCAAGGCAAAGGCGACCGCTGTCGCAGCGCACTACGCGACGGCGATCATCATCGGCTGTGACTCACTTCTCGAGGTCGATGGCGTCGCCTACGGCAAGCCATCCTCCGCGGAGATGGCACGGGCACGCTGGCGAGAGATGGGTGGATCGACCGGCACACTGGTGACCGGCCACTGTCTCATTTCGCGACCGGATGATCGCTGCGTCGAGGAGGTCGTCGCGACCAGGGTCACCTTTGCGAGGCCATCTCACGATGAGCTCGATCGCTACCTCGCGACCGGCGAGTCGCTCGGGTGTGCCGGAGGGTTCACCTTGGAGGGTTTTTCGGCGCCCTTCGTCACCCACATCGAGGGTGACGCGCTGAACGTGATGGGGATCTCGCCGGCCGCTATCCGCCGACTTCTCGGTGCTCTTGGTGTGAACCTCATGGATTACTGGCCCACCCTTTATCGCGCGCCCGCTTAGGTGGTTCATCTGCGCGATCGATTCTCCGCGTTCGGCGACATGCCCGGTAACCAATATTCTCTGGTCGCCATGGAACTTGGGGGAGCGCTCGGTAGCATCAGGTGATGCGGGCGCGTCACTTTGGTCTGTCGGCTATCGCCCTCGGCGTTGTTCTGCCGAGTGTATTGGTGCTGACCTCGTCGGTGAGTAATGCGCCGCTCGTGCGCGGCGCGCTCGCGGGCACCCGCTCATTGCAGACCGCTTCGAACGGTCGTACCTCACCCGCAGGAGATCGCCGCGGAACCGGTACGACCCCTATCGCTACCGACCCGTTTTTGAGCGCTGCCTTCACCTCCTACATGTCGACGCGTACCAACCTGGTGACCGCCGCGGTCTATGACGTCACCAGTGGAGCGACCTATCTCTTTCATCCCGGAGTGCACGAGGTCACCGCCTCCATGGTGAAGATCGAGATACTCGCGGATCTGCTCTACCGTGCGCAGCTCGCGCACCGATCGCTCACACCGCAGGAGTTGATGACTGCGAGCGCGATGATCGAGTATTCAGATAACAAGGATGCCACCACACTGTGGAACGCAGATGGCCAGCTTCCGGGAATCTCCGCATTCAATCAGCTGATCGGTGAGCGACAGACGCAGGTGAGTTGGTCTTGGGGCGAGGTTTCGACCACGCCGCTCGATGAACTTGCCCTTCTGAAGACGATCGCACTTCCGAACTCGATCCTCGATCCCGCCTCGCGGACCCTCGAGCAGTCATTGATGCAGGGGGTGATCCCCGAAGAGCGGTTTGGGCTCGGCGTCGGTCCGCCGTCCAGCGCGACGATTGGATTAAAGGACGGCTATTACGACGAACCGGGAACGGGGTGGCAGCTCAATAGCGCGGGGTACGTGCATCTTGGTGATCGGTTCTATCTCGCGACGATCATGACCGCTCATAACCCCACCGAGGCATACGGTATCGACACGCTCAATGCCATCAGCACTATTATCTGGCACCAGCTACAGCCCTGAGGGGTAGTTGTGGGGATGGCAACTGTCCTCACCGACGCGACACACCCGCAGCGCGAGTAGCGCGACGAGCTCCTTAGTCGTTTAGCGGGGCGATGACAATGCAGCCGTTGTGTCCGCCAAAGCCGAAGCTGTTCGAGAGCACCGGTCCTGGCACAAAGGCACGCGGTTCGCCACGCACGACATCGATGGTGATCTCTGGATCGAGCTGCTCGCAACCGACCGTTGGCGGAATGATGCCGCGCTCGATGGTCAACGCGACGCAGACCGCCTCGATGGCTCCGGCGGCGCCGAGTGAGTGGCCCGTAACACCCTTAATGGAGGTGACCGGTGGGCCATTCTCTCCAAAGACATGGATGATGGCCTGAGACTCCGCAAGATCATTGAGTGGCGTCGAGGTGCCGTGACCATTGATGTGTGTGACCTCGCCAGGCAACACGCCGGCATCTTCGAGGGCAAGTTCCATCGCCGAGATCGCACCCACACCACCTGGCGCTGGCGCCGTGATGTGGTGTGCATCGGCGGTCGAGGCGGCACCGAGGAGCTCGGCGTAGATGTGTGCGCCGCGAGCCGTTGCGTGCTCGTACTCCTCCAGGATGAGCGCAGCACCGCCCTCAGCGATCATGAATCCGTCGCGACGTTCATCAAAGGGGCGCGAGTAGCCACTGGTGGAGAGTGCGGTCATATTTGCGAACGCCGTCACACCCACCGCCGGCTGATCGCCTACGGGGGTGATCCCCGCCTCAGCGCCACCGGTGACCACGGCGTCACAGCGTCCATATTGGATCAGTCGCATCGCATTGCCGATGGCATGTGTCCCCGCGGCACAGGCGGTAACCACGGTCTCGCAGGGACCACGGAAGCCAAAGCGCATGGAGATCGCCGCGGCTCCGGCGTTTGACATCATCATCGGGACGAGGCGTGGCGAGACCCGCCTCGGTCCCCGAAGCGCAAGCGCGGAGATCTGATGTTGAAGCGTCTCAAGTCCTCCTACACCAGTCGCGTAGATCACCCCGATCCGGCTCGGATCGACATCAAGTGCACCAGCGT
The DNA here is from genome assembly GCA_903845085.1 of uncultured Acidimicrobiaceae bacterium. Lineage (GTDB taxonomy): Bacteria > Actinomycetota > Acidimicrobiia > Acidimicrobiales > Bog-793 > CAIVND01. Next base: position 4,205 of record CAIMWD010000133.1, on the reverse strand, counting down.
CATCGAGGGCGAGCTTTGCCGAGGCCAGAGAGAACTGTGCAAAGCGGTCGGTCTGTCTCGCATCCTTCGCATCGAAGTAGTCGAGTGGATCAAAATCGGTGACGTAGCGAATCCCCTCCGGTGCCTCCCCGAGGAGACCCTCGAAGAATTTGTCGGCACCGGTTCCCACACACGAGATCACCCCGACTCCGGTGATGACCACCCTGCGCTTGTGGACGACTGCAGGCATTAGAGCTTTGCGGTGATGAGGTCGTAGGCCTTACCGATGGTGTCCACGCCCTCGAGCTCAGACTCCGCGACGGTGACGTCGAACGTCTCTTCAAGTGCCATTACGAACTCCACAAGGTCGAGGCTGTCCGCATCGAGGTCGTCGGAGAAACTTGCCTCCAGCGTGACCTTCTCCGCGGGAACCTGCAGGACCTCGACGGCGCAGGCCTTGAACTTCTCGAAGGTGGCTTCGTCTGCCATTGTGTACTCCTTTGATTTCGATTATTTCGCCACGGTGGCGTCTCATCTGCGAGAGATAGCTAAAGCGTAAAACATTGCACGTGCGACCGGAGTCCGTTTGGCCGGTTTCGCTGCGAAGTGATGGGGCTCAATAACCCATCCCGAGGCCACCATCGATGGAGAGAACAGAGCCCGTCACGTATCCCGCGCCGGGGCTCGTGAGGTACAACACCCCAGCAGCGACCTCCTCAGGCGAGCCGAGGCGCGAGAGCGGAATGTTGCGCGACAGCTCGGCGCGCGCACTCTCGGATATCTGCGCCGTCATATCGGTCTCGATAAATCCCGGTGCGATCACGTTGACAGTGATCGAGCGGCTACCGACCTCACGTGCGAGCGCGCGGGCAAATCCAATCAGCCCGGCCTTGGCGGCGGAGTAGTTTGCCTGCCCTGGATTTCCGAGCATCGCGACGACGGAACCGATGAGCACGATTCGCCCACGACGCGCCTTGATCATTCCCGCGATCGCCCGCTTGGTGACGCGGTAGACCGCGGTGAGGTTGGTCTCGATCACCCGGGCCCAGCGCTCCTCGCCCATACGCATGAGGAGCGAGTCATCGGTGATTCCCGCGCAGCACACCAGCACCTCGACGGGCCCAAGTGAACCCTCGATCTCCCCAAAGAGCTCCTCGACATCTTCGTGGAGGGTGACGTCGCACCGGACCGCATGCAACGGTGTCGTTCCCTCGGGTCCGCGAACCTCCGTTGGGGTCGTGTGGAGGTAGGTGATCACGACCTGCTCGCCAGCGAGCTGGAGGGAGCGGGCGATCGAAAGGCCGATGCCACGTGATCCGCCGGTAACGAGCGTGACCCGTCCCCCTGCCTTGGGTGTGTCGATCTCGCTCATGCGGATACCCCCCACTCGATGATCGCGCTCGCCCAGGTCATTCCCGCACCAAAACCGGACATGAGCACGCGGTCACCCGGGCGAAGTCGCCCGCTGTCGGCAGCCTCCACGAGGGCGAGAGGGATCGAGGCAGCGCTGGTGTTGCCGGTGCGGTCGAGGATCACGGCGGTGTGGGCAAGGTCGAAGCCGACCCGCTGGTTAACCGCCTCGATGATGCGGATATTGGCCTGATGCGGCACGAAGAGGGCGATATCGGCGGCGCTCAGTCCCGCATGATCGAGGACGGTGGTGATCGAGTCGACCTCCGCGCGAACAGCCCGTCGGAAAACTTCGCGCCCATCCATGTGGATGTAACCGCCATGGTCCTGGTACAGCACGGGTGCAAGCGTTCCGTCGACACCGAGGTCGTAGGCGAGAAGAAAATGGTCGGAGTCATCGGCCTTGATCACCACCGCTGCCGCTCCATCGCCGAAGAGCACCGCGGTCGATCGATCCTCCTGATCGGTGACGGAGGAGAGAGTGTCCGAGCCGATCACCAAGACGCAACGCTGTCCTGAGCGCAGAAGCCCATCTGCGGTCACCAGTGCGTAGGCGAATCCGGCGCAGGCGGCATTGAGATCGAACGCACCGCCGCGGAGACCCAGCGCGGCATGAATCACCGAGGAGGTCGCGGGGATCGCCTGGTCGGGTGTCGTTGTCGCCACGATCAGTGTGTCGATCTCCTCGGGGGCGATGCCGGCGCGGTCAATCGCGACCTTTGCCGCGGCGATGGCCATGGTGGAGGTGAGGCCCCCCATGCGACGCTCGCGGATGCCGGTGCGCTCGGTGATCCACTCGTCGGAGGTATCAAGGCGCGCGGCGAAGTCCGCGTTGGTCACGACGAGCTCGGGGAGATGGGAACCCCAGCCGATGATGGAACCGCCCATGAAGTCTTCCTCTCTCACGCAGTAGCTGGACCGACGCGCAGCCATGCAACCGGTTGGCCCGCGACAACGCGCTCGCCACTTAAGACGATGATGCCCTGGAGCTCACCCGCGAAGGGGGAGCGCACCTCACTCTCGCCCACCCAACCTACGAGGTCGCCGACGCCGAGCGGGAGTCCCGAGGTCACCGCGGGGTCCTGATCGAGCGAGGGGGAGACTGCACCAAACTCCTCTGCGGGACGGAAGGCGCCGGTCGAGGGCGCGACGATGATCCGCTCGGTCATGTAGAAGCCGGCGGTGCGCTGTGCCTCACGATGGCGCTGTGCCTCCTCACCCGCGATCTGATCGACGAGCAACTCGAGCTCCTCGGGGGAGGCGACGCTGTAGCTCGAGAACTCACCCTCAAGTGAGCGCTTCGCCAAGCCAGTTAGGACACCACCTGCGCCGATCTCGACGAATGTTCGCACACCCATCTCATAGAGAAGATCGAGCGTCTGACGCCAACGAACTGGGCTGCACAGCTGTGCGGAGAGGAGACTTGCCCACTCCTCAGGGTCATCGTGGACGCGCGCATCAACGTTTGCGATGACGGGTGGTTCGGGTGTGCGGAAATTCACGGACCGCAGCATCGCGCGGAGGCGCTTGCGCGCGGGGGCCATAAAGGGAGTGTGAAAGGCGCCGCCAACGGGGAAGGAGAGCGCACGCTTGGCACCGAGCTCCTTTGCGATCTCTGCCGCGTGCGACATGTCCTCTGGGTCACCCGCGATCACCACCTGTCCTGGTGCGTTGAAGTTGGCAACCCAGACCTCGCCCTCGGCGCGCATGCAGGCTGCCTCGACGCTGTCATCGTCGAGCCCCAAGATGGCCATCATCGAACCGGTCCGCGCATTCGCCGCCTCGGCCATGGCGAGTCCGCGCTCGTTGACGAGACGCACGCCATCGTCGAACGAGAGCGAGCCTGCAGCGACGAGCGCACTGTACTCACCGAGCGAATGTCCCGCGCAGAGCATCGGGGTGACTCCGAGGCGCTCCACGGCGTCGAGGATGACGAGGCTCAAGACAAAGGTGGCAAGTTGTGCATTCTCGGTTCGCGTCAGTGTCGCTTGATCCGCGGTGAGAAGTAGCTCAGCGACGTCGCGTCCGGCGGCTGCGCTCGCGACAGCGACAAGCTCCCAGGAGGGATGATTGACCCATGCGGCTCCCATGCCCGGGCGTTGAGAGCCCTGACCGGGGAAGGTAAACGCCAGCACGCGATCTACTCCCTTCACGGATGTTTCACCTGCACGAACCACGAGACCATTCGACCCTGTGGCGCCACGACGACACCAGCCCGCTGTGGGGAGGCGACAAGATTGCCACTCTTTAGACCGTGTCGATGACCAGATGGTTACAACGAGCACGAGAAAAGGTAGACGCAATGCTAGGGAGTCTCCCCATTGCGTTGCCGACATTTTGGGTTATTCCTCGATCACCAGCGATTACCCGACGATGCAGCACCCTCAGGTTGGCGCCGATTCCCGCAGAGGATGCCGAGGGAACCACAAGGTAGTTAGTTAGTCTTGCTAAAAATATGCTACGTTGAGCAAATAACGGAGGTAACCGGGTAACCGGTTGGACGAGGGGGAGACCGTGCACATTACGAAAGAGTTGAACGAGCGCCTGACGAGGGTAGGGCCAGGAACCCCGATGGGCGAGGTACTTCGTCGCTATTGGACCCCCGCATGTCTTGCCGAGGAGATCGGTGAGCCAGATGGTGCACCGATCCGCGTGCGCCTCCTCAGCGAGGACCTCGTCGCCTTCCGCGACTCCTCGGGAGAGGTTGGCCTCGTCGAGGCGTTCTGTGCACACCGTCGGGCACCGCTCTTCTATGGACGCAACGAGGAGTGTGGACTTCGCTGTGTGTATCACGGCTGGAAGTTCGACACTCAGGG
>CAIMWD010000132.1 GCA_903845085.1 uncultured Acidimicrobiaceae bacterium | reverse complement strand
GACTGCGTCACGCCCTCCAGCCCCAGCAGAATCGGGTCATAGGTGGAGGCGGGAAGCGGGACATGGCCAAGAACCTTCGGTGCAATCCGCGTGACCTTGCCACCCGGCGACACAAGCGCTGCCGCCACCTCGGGTGCATATCGGGTGCCACCGTTTGCGAAGGTGGCATAGGCATCAGCGAGCTGCAACGGTGTGACGAGTGTCTCACCCTGACCGAAAGCCGTCTCGACGTTGTCACCCTGGTAATAGGTCGAATTGGGAAAGGCAACAGGAGAGAGCTTGTGTTGAGCCAGGCGCAGCTGTGGTGAATCGACCTGACCGCTCTCGGTATTGGGAAGATCGATCAGGGGGTCCTGGCCAAGGCCATATTTGGCAGCGAACTGCTGCAACTGAGTCGGACAGCCCACATTCTGCTGACAAAAGAGTGCACCTAGGTTGTAAAAGTAGGTGTCAACGGAGGCCGAAAGCGCTGTCGACACGTTGATTAATCCCATCGGGGATGATTCGTTGTTGTGCAGCGTCAAGAGCTTTGGGGGTCGGCCCTCGATAAAAGTTCCCGTGTCGTTGTAGAGCGATGAGCCCGAGATCAGTCCATCATCAAGCGCCGCAGTAGCCGTGACCAACTTAAAGGTCGAACCGGGCGTCTGCCCTCCGGCGATCGCGTAGTTATTCAGCGGTCGCCCAAATTCATTGAGCAGTGTGGAGTACTGCGCCTGAGAGATGAAGGGGATCCAGAGGTTGTTGTTATAGGAGGGAAAACTCGACATCGCCAAGACCGCGCCAGTCTGGACATTCAATACCACCGCTGCTCCAAAATCAGCCTTCACACTCGCGCGCAGAGAGAGCACCTGATTTGCGAGCGAAGTTGCGACGTTCTTCTCCAGCCCCATATCCATATTGAGATAGAGGTTGTCCCCGGGAATCGCCGGTGTCGAAGAGAGCGTCGAGACCGCCGTTCCGGCGGGGTTCACCGTCACCTGTTCAATTCCAGGTACACCGTGAAGCTGCGCCTCGTACTGTGCTTCGAGGCCACTCTGTCCGATCTGACTCTGCTGGGTATAGCCCTGCCCTTGGAGTGAGGCAAGCTCGGTTGAGTTGATCGCACCGACGTAGCCAAGGACCTGAGCTGCGAGATCGTTCGCTGGGTAATGACGCTCGTAGGTCTGTTGCGCCGTGACCCCGGGGAAGAGACTTGGGTGCTCTTCGATATAGAGAATGGTCGATGGATTCACGTTTGTTGCAATTGGGACCGGCTGATACGGGAGATACTGACTTACCGTCGGCTGTCCATTACTGATCGCCAGCGCTGCGTCAATCTGACCTGCAGTCAGGTTCGGCAACAACGTCGCCAGCGTATTGACCACGGTGGGATTATTCAACGCACTCTGCTGGCTGACCGTAACCTCCCAGGTCGCAATATTGTTGGCCAAAACATCAGACGCCGTGCCGCCACGTGCGATGATCTCGCCACGAAGCGCCGGAACCTCTACATCCTTCAGAACCGTTGCGCGCGCGAGCCCGTTCGCCGCCGCACCGTTGACGACCTGCAGCGTAAAGAGCCGTACCGCAAGAATAAGAAAGAGTCCGAGGACGACGACACCGCCAACACCGAGACGCAGTCCCACGCGGGCTCCGCGCTGCGCATCAAGTCCACCAGTGTGGCGAGGGGCTCGCACTCGCTGCACGGGACGCAACGAACCGGTGGGTCGAGGCGCACGAAGCCGTCGAAGACGGCTCGAGAGATCGCGTCGCCCAAGGTGCGGTAGTCGATGCCCCCGTCGTGCGCGCCGGGGAGGCCGACTCACCGCCACGAGTGCCTCATCGCAGCGCGCTGCCGCTACTTGGCATTCGAGGCCCAAAGCCAAGCGTACGAAGACCCGACAGCGCCCAGCGCCACACCATGAAGAGGCCAGGGGCAAAGACAAAGGCAGATACTCCGACAACGACCATCACGCTGAGAAGATGAGCGGTAAGTATCCCGGGCTGACCGACCAATGCGGCGGTCAGCGCGAAGCAAAATGTGCCAAAGAGCGCACCAAGGCCGGTACCCGAGAGCCGTGCGTTATAGAAATCGTGGCCTAAGGGAGAGTTCACAAATGCACCAACGAGATATCCGACAAGCGCAAAGACAAAGGCCGAAAGACCAAATGGAGTGGAGACCAATAGGTCAGCCGCACCTCCCGCGAGAAAACCAATTACGGCACCTATCTCCGCACCGGCGACGATTGCGACTGATACCGGAAGCGCAATCATGAGATCTGGGTGAGCACCCAAAATGACGATCTGGTTTAACAGCACGTCCTGCAGCACCAGTGACAGACCCAGAACAATCGCGACCTTCAGCCAGGTGAGATCTTCAAACACGGGGATCGCCTAGGCCGGTGCGAGCCACTGCAGCACAGATATGTACTGCAATTGAGAGAAGTTCACGGCAGGACTCACGCTGATGCCCGTGACGACACCCGTCGCACCTCGATGGACGGCGGTCACGGTGCCGATTGGAATTCCTGGTGGGTAGGCACCGTTATCCTGTCCACTCGTCAGCACCCTCTCGCCAACTGTTGGCGCCGGTCCGGAGGTTGCAAGTTGGGTGAGGGAAAGTCCGCTGCCCGTCCCTGTCGACTGGTAGTAGGTCGAGCCGACAAGCGCCGCAACATGAAAGCGCGCATCGATGGCGAGCTCCACCATCGACTGCGATCCACTCGAACTGATGATGACCCCAATGAGTCCGGAGGGCCCGACGACCGGCATACCCGGCCCGACCCCTTCGGAGGAGCCAAGATCGATCTGAATACTCTGCTCAAAATTCGATGATGCCGGCGAGATGACCTCACCGACGACGGAGGCGATATTTATATAGGGAAGTCGACTCAGCGCCGCGATCTGCGATGATGCCGTAAGGGCGTAGTTGTGTGCGATATCAGCGCGCTGCAGGTTTCCGATCTCCGCCCGCAACTGTGCGTTCTGCGTCTCCAGCTGCCCGTAGTGCAGGGCACCGGCAAAGACGTCACCAAAGGGATGGAGTGCCGCAGATGTTGCCCGCTGAAAGGGAGAGAGGATATCGACGACGGCATTCTTGATATGCCCGATGCCCCGTGCGACGACGCCATGGTTATCGAGAGTGACCAACGTGATGGAGATCAGCAACAGAATCATCAAGGTGAGCCGCTGATTCCTCCCGCGAGCCATCGCCATCGCGTGTCGCTCAGCGCGTGGAGGAGAAGGAGAGGACGTCGCGCAACAGGTCAAACTCCTCGAGGCACATACCGCTACCGAGTGCAACACAGTTCAGCGGATCTGTCGCAACCACAATTGGCATTCCGGTCTCGTTCATGAGCCGTTGTGCCAATCCATGGAGAAGCGCTCCGCCTCCCGTGAGATAGATACCACGTGTCATGAGATCTGAGGAAAGCTCCGGAGGCGTCTTGTCAAGCGTTGACTTGACCGCCTCGACGATAAGACTCACCGGCTGTTCGATCGCCCGTCGGATGTCCTTCGACGAGGCAAAGACAGTCTTGGGAAGTCCTGTGACCATGTCACGTCCTCGGATCTCTGCGCCGATCTCCTCCTCGAGCGCGCAGGCGGAGCCGATCGCAATCTTGATCTCCTCCGCGGTTCGATCTCCGAGCGCGAGCGAATACTCCCGTTTCGCAAACTCAATGATCGCCTCATCGAGTTCATCGCCACCAACACGGATCGACTGGCTCACGACGATGCCACCCAATGAGATGACGGCGACCTCGGTAGTGCCACCACCGATATCGACCACCATGTTGCCGGTTGGTTCGTTTATCGGAAGACCCGCTCCGATCGCCGCGGCCATCGGCTCCTCGATGATGTACGCCTTACGCGCACCGGCATACTCCGCGGCCTCTTGGACCGCTCGCTTCTCCACACCGGTGATCCCCGATGGCACGCAGATGACCATTCGAGGCTTTGCGAAGCGGCGCGAATGGACCTTGCGGATGAAATAGCGAAGCATCATCTCGCAGATCTCGAAATCGGCGATCACGCCATCTTTGAGCGGACGGATCGCCTGAATGTTGCTCGGCGTGCGGCCGATCATCATCTTTGCCTCGAGACCAACTGCGAGTGGACGGTTGTCATTCACGTTGATCGCGACTACGGAGGGCTCATTCAAAACGATGCCCCGTCCGCGCACATAGACGAGGGTATTCGCCGTGCCAAGGTCGACGGCCATGTCGCGGCCGACAAAACCAAAGGTGTTCTCACGCATAGCTACGGCTCCAAATCCGCTGTCCAACGGGGACAAGGTTAGATGATTCCCTCCTACGGGGAGACTGCACCCTTACAGGCGCACGAACAACGAGCACTGCCTCTCCCAGGAATGGGAATGCGGCACTCGTCGAATCGGTAGCCGCTGTCGGCCACCGAGGTGACGCGATTAGACCAAACCGGGGAAGAAGAGCGCGATCTCACGCGCCGCTGCCTCGGGACCATCTGAGCCATGGATGAGGTTCTCGGCAAGATCAGTGCCAAAATCACCACGGATGGTGCCAGGAGCCGAATCCGCTGGGTTGGTTGTGCCCATCATTGCGCGAACGAGTTTCCAGACATCATCTGGGCCCTCAATCACCGCAACGAAGGAGGGGGAACGGGTGATGAAATCCACCAATTCCCCAAAGAATGGGCGCTCCGCGTGCTCCGCGTAGTGCTGCTGAGCCGTCTCTGCAGGGATGACCCGAAGCTCTCCCGCCGCCAAGGTAAGGCCACGGCGCTCGAAGCGTGCGATAATTTCGCCGACGAGACCACGCTCGACGGCGTCTGGCTTAAGAATAATCAGAGTTCTTTTCATGGGACTACGAGGTTAGCCTGCGGATCGCTGCCCTCGCAGCGCCCACCACATAGAGCGACCCAGTGACGAGTACCGCATCGGATTCACCCACATGATCGATTGCGATCGCAAGGGCCTCTGCAACTTCGGTCGTGCCCCGCACGGAGGGAACCATGCCCTCCAGTGATGCAATTAGTGCCTCTGCCGTCTGAGCTCTTGGCGAAGCTGGCTGGCAACAGATCACCTCAACAATTCGCTCCATGCCGATCGCACCAAGGAGCTCCCGGGGGTCGCGCCCTCGTAGACAGCCCATCACCACCACAACCTTTTCGATTCCGGCAAAATCTTCGCGCATCGACTCGCCGAGCACGGCAGCACCCGCCGGATTGTGCGCGCCGTCCAAAATGACGAGCGGCCGATGTGACACCACCTCAAGTCGCCCCGGCACCGTCGACTTTGCGAAGGCCTCAATGACGACATCCTCGTGGAGCGGTGCACCAAAGAAGGCCTCGACGGCGCAAAGTGCGACGGAGGCATTGTCTCCTTGATGTGCCCCGTGGAGAGGGAGAAAGAGATCTTCGTAACTCTTCCCCGGAGTCTGGATCGTCAATAGTCGACCTCCGACCGCGACGACATTCTTTGTACATGCAAAGTCGACTCCGCGGCGCAGGAGAAGTTGCGCGCCCACGTTGCGCGCCTCTTCAGCAAAGATCTCCACAATTGCAGGGTCGCGTTCGCCGACAACCACAGTGGCTCCAGCCTTAATTATTCCGGCCTTTTCACGGGCAATGTGGCTGCGGGTGGGACCGAGAATCTCCACGTGGTCGAGCGCGACGTTCGTGATCGCCGCGACCTCCGCATCGATCACATTTGTTGCATCGTATCGACCGCCAAGTCCGACCTCGACGACCGCTGCATCGACCGCCGAATCGGCGAAGTAACGAAACGCCGCAGCGGTCACCAACTCGAACCACGTAGGTGCAAGGTTCAATCGACCGCTCGCGAGAACGAACTCCTCTAACGTCTCGAGCGCGACGAGGATCTCGAGCAGTTCTTCGTCGTCGATCGGCACGAGGTCACGGGTGATGCGCTCATTCAATCGCTCGAGATGCGGACTCATGATGGTGCCCGTGGAAAGGCCGCGAGCGAGCAAGAGCGCGGTAGCGATACGGGTCGTTGAACCCTTTCCATTCGTACCCGTCACATGAATCGCCCGATAGGTCTCTTGAGGATCTCCCATCACCTGACACAGCGCGCGGATGCGCTCCAAGGTCGGTTCTGCAGCGCGACCTGCTACTCCCCGTTCAATCGCCTCAAGGTTGATGTGACGGTCGAGCCACGCGAGTTGGTCGCCAAAGGAGGCGTTCAATTCAGGCAATGTGTGGTTGGCGTAACCCGCTACGAGGCGACGCGACGCGTGCGATCTGACTTCTCACCAGTCCGCGGGAGCAGCGTCGGTGCAACGCGATCCAGCACCGTGTCACGATCGATTACACAGCGACCAACGTCATCGCGACTCGGTAGTTCGTACATGACCTCAAGGAGAACCTCCTCCAAGATGGCACGGAGTCCTCGCGCACCGGTCCCCCGCAAAAGCGCCTGATCGGCGATCGCTTCGAGAGCATCATCGGTGATCTCGAGCTCCACATTGTCCAATTCAAAGACACGGCGAAACTGGCGAACCAATGAATTCTTTGGCTCGACCAAGATCTCCACGAGAGCATCACGATCAAGATTGGCAACGGCACTAATTACGGGAAGTCGGCCCACGAACTCAGGAATGAGTCCGAATTTCAAAAGGTCCTCTGGCAGGACCTCCAGCATAAGCCGGCCCTCCTCTTGCACCTTGTGCTTTTTCATGTCAGCGCGGAATCCCATGCCCACTTTGCCAATGCGTGATTCAATAATTCGGTCGAGGCCGGCGAACGCGCCCCCACAGATAAAGAGGATATTGGTTGTATCTATCTGAATAAATTCCTGATGGGGATGCTTGCGTCCACCCTGGGGTGGCACGGAGGCGGTCGTCCCCTCCAAGATCTTGAGCAGTGCCTGCTGAACTCCCTCACCAGAGACGTCACGGGTAATCGAGGGGTTCTCGCTCTTGCGCGCGATCTTGTCGATCTCATCGATGTAGATGATCCCGGTCTCTGCCTTATTCACGTCATAGTCAGCGGCCTGAATCAATTTCAACAGGATGTTCTCCACATCCTCGCCGACGTAGCCAGCCTCGGTGAGTGCGGTGGCATCGGCGATCGCAAAGGGTACGTGCAACATCCGGGCGAGCGTCTGCGCAAGGAGGGTCTTGCCACAGCCAGTGGGGCCGAGGAGCAAGATATTCGACTTTGCGAGTTCGACCTCAGAGTTTGCATCGGTGCCGGCCTGCACGCGCTTGTAGTGATTGTAGACCGCAACGGAGAGGATCTTCTTGGCCTGGTTCTGGCCGATGACGTAATCGTTCAGGAATTCAAAGATCTCGCGTGGCTTGGGAAGGTCATCGAAGCTGACCTCTGAGGTCTCGCCAAGCTCCTCTTCGATGATGTCATTACAAAGATCAATGCACTCATCGCAGATGTAGACCCCAGGTCCGGCTATCAGCTTCTTGACCTGCTTCTGCGTCTTGCCACAGAAGCTGCACTTTACGAGCTCGCCGCCCTCACCGAACTTAGCCATCTGCGCGACTGCTCTTAGGCAGCGCCCAGCGATGGCATCTGGCCGATGGCATCCCGGGAGGTAATGACTTCATCGATAACACCGTAGTCGCGCGCCTCAGCTGCGGAGAGGATGAAGTCCCTATCAGTGTCTGTGGCGATCTTTTCAATGCTCTGACCGGTGTCTTCAGAGAGCATCTCATTCAACATGTCGCGCATGCGAAGAATCTCCTTAGCCTGCAGCTCAATGTCGGTTGCCTGACCTGAGGCCCCGCCGTATGGCTGGTGCATGAGGATGCGTGCGTGCGGCAGTGCAAAGCGCTTGCCCTTCGTACCCGATGCCAGGAGCACCGCGGCCGCGGAGGCGGCTTGGCCAAAGCAGAATGTCGACTTGTCGGGCCGTACATACTTCATCGTGTCGTAGATGGCGAAGAGCGCAGTGATGTCGCCACCCGGTGAGTTGATGTAGATGTTGATGTCCTTCTCCTGGTCCTCTGACTCGAGAAAGAGCATCTGTGCGCAGACGAGGTTGGCAACTGTGTCATCGATCGGAGTACCGATAAAGATGATCCGCTCGCGCAGCAGCCGCGAATACAGGTCATAGGCGCGCTCGCCCTTCGCAGAGGACTCCACAACCGTTGGTACGAGGTAGTTCTGAGGGCGCGTGCCCGATTGCGCGCGGTACCCCATCGATGCAACGTAACTCATGCCAACTCCTCCTACGCGTGGTCGTGATCGTGGTCGTGGTCGTGCTCTTGCGACTCCAGCACGGCCAACAGTTCCTCGCGGTCGATCGCATTTCCCTCTTCATCGACCATAGCGACGTTCTCTACGAGCCACTTCAGTGATTTTGCACGCTCGATCTGGCTGCGCAACGCGGGCATCCGAGCGTTTCGTTCAAGCAGCTCGCGCATCTCGGCTGGCGTCTGACCTGCCTGAGCCGCGAGTCGGACAAGCTCCTCATCGACATCCGATTCTTCGGCCTCGATCGCCTCCTCGCGAACCAACGCACGGAGGGCCAGGTCGGCCTTTACCTGCTTGAGCGCCTGTGGCTCCAGCTCGGCCAAGAAGGTATCTGGATCCTGTCCAGTGGCGGTCAGATATGCAGTGATCGACATCTGTTGCTGTGAGAGTCGGAACGCGAGGTCCTGCAGAAGGTGCTCCTTCTCCTCAGCGATAAGGACCTCTGGGATCTCGTCGTTCACGAGTCCGACCAGCGCCTCTACCGCGCCCTCTTGCATCGCCATTGAGGCCTGCATACGCTTCACCGACGACATCCGGTCGCGAAGGTCTTCGCGCAATTGTGCGATCGTCTCAAACTCAGAGGCATCGGCCGCGAATGCATCATCGACCTCAGGCAGGACTTTCTCGCGCACCAAGGTGACCGCAACCTCGAGGTGTGCAGGTCCATCCGGGGCGTCCTCTGCGTCAAACTCAAAGGTGGTGCCAACCGTGGCGTTAAAGAGCCGCTCATCGATACCCTCAACGATGCCACCGGAACCCACCTGATAGACGAGATCATCAGCTGTCAGGCCCTCTGCAGGTTCGCCGTCACGACTGCCGTGGATATTGAGCGTGACCAGGTCACCATCACGCGCAGGTCGATCGACCTCGGTGAGCGTCGCGAACTGCTCCCGCATTCGGTCGATCTGCTGATCGACATCGGCGTCGGAGGCAAGCGGGCTCGGCACCGTGATCTGAAGACCCTTGTAACCCGCGATCGCTACCTCTGGTCGCACCTCTACGGTCGCGGTAAAGACAATCGGACCGGATTCCTCACCGGCGGTGATATCCACCTCGGGCTGGCTGATGACATCAAGAGCTTCCTCAGTTACAGCATCTTCATAGAACCGTGGCAGGACATCATTGATGACCTCCGCACGTATTGCCTTATGTCCCAGCCGGGAGACGAGCACCTGCCGCGGAACCTTCCCCGGACGAAATCCTGGAAGTTGAGCGGAGCGAGCGAGACGGCGAAGCGTCTCCTCTTCGGCGCGCTTGACGTCCTCCTCGTTGACTTCAACGGTGAGCTTGACCTTGTTCCCATCGAGGGATTCGAGAGTTGTCTGCATACAGGGTGGCAAGTCTACCGGTGATCACCCAGGCGCCCCGACAGCAGCAAGGGTCGCACGGTTGCACACAGGTTCGGACGTAACCAACAGGTCGTACATCTCCGCTACCGTGGTAGCGACGGGTTGTGGCGCAGCTTGGTAGCGCACCTGCTTTGGGAGCAGGGGGTCGGGAGTTCAAATCTCCCCAACCCGACCATCGATCGACCGCGAGACGCCCCTAGCGTGTTAGCGTCGCGTCGAGGTGGCGCGCCGGAGAGTCAACTCTTACGAGAGCCAATTTACCGGTGCTGAACAGCGGTTTTGCGGGTGTAGCTTAATGGTAAAGTCCCAGCCTTCCAAGCTGGTAATGCGGGTTCGATTCCCGTCACCCGCTCCAGCTTCGCGGCAAATTCTTTGGAGCGACGCCCAAGACAGAGCTGCGCAGTGCATCGCGCTCCACGCGATTTGAGGCCGCTAGGAACGCAACATCTCACGGACGAGCGGAATGACCTTGGTCCCAAAAAGTTCAATGCTGTGCATGAGATTCTCGTGCGAAAGCGTTCCCGCGCTGTATTTCATCTCAAAGCGCGAAAGCCTCAAAGTCTGCACCGTTGCCACAATCTTGCGCGCGACGGTCTCGGGAGAGCCAACGTAGAGCGAACCTAAGGGTCCCGCCTCTCTCGCAAACTCTCCTGGTTGGATCGGCCCCCATCCGCGTTCACGACCGATCCGGTCGCGCATCTCGCGAAGGTGTGGCCAGAGCTGCTCCATGGCCGCCTCATCAGAGTCGGCGACGTAACCAGGTGAGTGAACACCGACGGGAAGTGGTATCTCGCCACGCGCCTCTGTCTCGCGATGATAGAGATCGACAAAGGGGAGGAAACGCGAGGGATCGCCTCCGATGATGGCGAGCATCAGTGGTAGCCCATAGTGTGCTGCTCGCGCGACCGAGTTCGGGCTGCCTCCGACACCTATCCATGTGGTGAGCGATCCAGACTCCGTCTGAGGATAGACCGACTGTTCCTCAAGTGCAGAGCGAGTTCGACCCGACCAGGTAATCGGCTTCTCGGCACGCAGTGCGGCAAAGAGATTTACCTTCTCCTCAAAAAGCTCTTCGTAGTCACCGAGGCGGTAGCCAAAGAGCGGGAAGGATTCCGTGAATGAGCCGCGGCCCAAGATCACCTCCGCACGTCCATTGGATAGCGCATCGAGGGTCGCAAAGCGCTGGAAGACGCGCACGGGGTCATCCGAACTCAACACGGTCACCGCGGAGCCAAGACGGATCCACGACGTCTTGCCTGCGATCGCGGCAAGCACGACCTCTGGTGCAGAGACTGCAAAATCAGCTCGATGGTGTTCACCTACGCCAAAGAAATCGATCCCTAATGCATCGGCGAGCACCGCCTCTTCCAGCACGTCGCGCAGCACGGTGGCGTGAGACCGAAGCTGACCCATCGCGTCAACGGTGACATCTCCGAAGGTATCGATTCCCAGCTCGAGTGACGCGTAGCGGTTGGTGGCTGCACTCATCGATAGATACTGCCCCTTCTCCTGCCGCGCGCTCGCCGTTGCGCCGCACAACCCGTCTACGGGAGCGCATATGCCGTTGCGCGGAACTCCTGAAGGGCGATCCTATGGTCTTTGCCGGCGTTCCAATGCAGCAGTTGAACCTAACACCACGGTGCTTTCATCTGATCGGGCGGTGCACCTGGTTGAGGATTTGGCACCTCGCCGCGCCCGACGCAGCCGACGGTTCCAACGGGAGTCGATCCCTCGTAGACAAAGGTCGTCTCTGCAGAAGCGTTTGTAAATCCAACATGACGGAGCATGTCGCGGACACAGGCAGAGTTCGGCATCCAAAAGACCGTCGGATCTAACTGCCGATCCTCAGGCGGTCCGCTCTCCACACCAAAGGGATGAAATTCCGCGTAGGAGGCATCGCCCATCTCCTCCCGCTCTACGTTTGCGGTCTGTATCAAGACAGAGCCAGAGCAAACGCTAAAGATCTTTTCCAACGCAAGGATTGGATTTCTCAGGTGATAGAGCACGCCGAAAAACATCACCAGATCGAAGGTACCGAAGGCGCGTTCTGAGAGGTCGTAGACGCTCGTGAGGTAACACGAGACCTGTGAGTCGAACGCATCACGGCAGATATTGAATCGACGAATTCCGTCCGGGAAGGAATCGATCCCGATCACCTCTTTCGCACCGCGGCGCTCGGCCTCAAAGGAGAAGAAGCCCTCCGCACATCCAACGTCAAGCACACGCATCCCGGTCATGTCTTCAGGGAGGCCGTAGTACGGCAGTTTCTCGAGCGCGGGATCGGACCATCCGGGAGTAACGATGCCACCCGGGAGTTCCATCTTGTGAAAGAAATAATCTTCACGATCCACTAGTTCACGGAGGCGATCAAGATGGCTCGTCTCACTCGGCGTCTGTCCCAGTCCTCGCATTGAGGTCCTCTCACCTAGGTGCTGATCTGTTCTCTCACCTCACCCTATCGAAGGCAGTGTTCGCGAGCGAGAGCACACCATCATGCGGTCAGGGGATCCAAGTGTCGCGGATCAACTCCGCCTGCTGGCGTGCTCTGGTATCGAGCGCACCCTCGCGAACTGGCGTCACCAGTGACCAGTGGTGTCCCACGGGACACCACTGCAATCGCGCTGCACCCAATCGGATCGACTTCAACGATGCACCAGGAATCCAGATCGTCCGGAAGAGATGATCCCTTCGACAGCGGACGACGGTCCGTCCGCCGAGGTGATATCCACGATGGCGCGCCAGCAGAGTTCCCAACCCAAGCACCGCAACCGTCGATACGAATCTCCGAGCTCGGCGCCGATCACCGATGAGGCGGGCGCCAACTCGGTAGCCACGGTCGGATTCTCGTCGAGCCCTCATACTGCTCCTCCATCGTCTGCGCGCTAACCCGCCACGCCAGATACTCGATCACGCAGTGCACACCTCGCAACAGAGTCCGATCTGCGTGCGAAACGCACCGATGCAGTTGAGCCTCACCGCGCAACCAACGGTAGCTTTTTTCAATCGAGCAGCAGAACTTCGATCTCATCGCCCACGGCGGCACCAGGTCCATCGGGAAGTCGTACCAATGCATTCGCAGCCGCGCTGTTGGCGAGCTGATGTGAGCCCTGTGCACCGGTGCTACGTGCATGGAGGCGACCATCGTCACCAAATTTCACCACCACGCGCTGCCAATTGACCTTTCCGTCGCCGGCACGACGTGACAGGGCAACGTCGGCGAGGGCAGCGATGAGCGGGCGGTCGATGCTCTCATGACCCATCATCTTCAAGATCGCCGGGCGTGCGATTAGTTCAAAACTGACCATCGAGGAGACCGGATTGCCGGGAAGGCCAAATACGGGAACCTCTCGCTCACCGTCGGTAAGGCGACCAAAGGCAAAGGGTTTTGCCGGCTGAATCGCTATCTGCATCCACTGCATCTCTCCCAGCTTGTCGAGCGTCGCCTTCACGAGGTCGTAGTCCCCCATTGAGACACCACCGGAGGTGATGATCGCATCACAGCGAGCTACGCCATCAACAAATGCCGCCTCCAAAGCCTCCTCAGTATCGCGAACAAGACCAAGGTCGATGGGAATTGCATTGGCGCGGGTGACCAGCGCGACCAGCAGCTCCTTATTGGCCTCTCGGATCTGCCCGGGACGTAGCTCTGCGTCACCCTCCACAAGTTCATCACCACTCGAGAGCACGCCGATGCGTATCCGAGGGTAGACGGAGACGCGTACCATCCCAAGGCTCGCCAGCACGCCGAG
>CAIMWD010000131.1 GCA_903845085.1 uncultured Acidimicrobiaceae bacterium | reverse complement strand
TGCGGCAGAGCACGACACCGCGCTAGATCGTGTCACCCTCTTTGATGGCCATCTCGTGCCATCGTCGCACCGCGAACGCACGGACCGCGTGATCGCCGATCTCTCTTGGGCCGGGGCAGCGCTGGCACGGGAGCGATATGCCTCACTTCCAGGTGCGAACTACGCCAACCGGATGCAGCGCGATCCCTCGCCGAATAGCGTCGCACGCGAGGTCGAGCGACGTTCGAGCGATTGGGCGGAGGTACAGCCCGAGTGGGGACTTGCGAGGAACGCCTTTCTCCTTATCGCTCCACGATCACTCAGCGTGGGTCACGATCTCGCCCGTCGGGCATTCCTCCACTCCTACGATCCCGATAGAGACCCAGAGGGAACCGCACTGGAGACGATCCTCACTGCTCCGATGGTCGTGGCCCACTGGATTAACGCCCAGTACTACTTTTCGACCGTCGATCCCACGATCTATAGCGCCGGTGACAAGACGGTGCACAATATCGTCGCCGGCACCGCCGTGGTCGAGGGAGCCATCGGTGACCTAAAACTCGGCCTCCCGCGACAATCACTCTTTCTCGGTGATAGCGCCGTGCACGAACCGGTTCGCCTTCTGGTCGTTATCGAGGCGCCACTTGACCGCATCGATGGAGTGATCGAACGGAATCCTTTACTTCGTGAGCTCTTTGATGGTGAATGGCTCCATCTCGCTGCCCACGCTGACCGCAACGCTCCATGGTCGCGCCGACGCCCTGGCGGAGGGTGGATTCTTTGGAGCCCCACTGAGAGATGCAATAGGGACGAGGAGGTCCGCTATGGATGACCGATGGCAGCTCACACCGATGATGCGGATCGAGGTGATCGTCGGTGGCGACGACGTCACATTGGTGACCGATCTTTTTCAAAGCGTCGGCGCGAGCGGCTTTACCGCGCTCGCCGGCGTTTCAGGACTTGGTCACAGTGGGTTCCACGAGGGACGACTGCTCTTTAATGATCGGAGCGGACTCACGCTCCTTATTGTCGTTCTGGCATCACCACACGTGGATGCACTCCTCGAGGGCCTACGTGCGTTGTTCACCCAGCGGCCCGGGGTGTTTATGGTCGCCGAGACCCATGTGAGTCGCCCGGAGTACTTCGCATGAGCGCGACCGCGAGCGAACGATCGGTGGCCCCTGCGCGGCCGAGTGACGGCACACTATCCCGGCGAGTCGCGATGGTGGGCGCAGGTCAGCTCGCGCGCATGACCCATCAGGCAGCGATCGATTATGGCGTCGAGGTGATTGTGCTTGCTGACCATCTCGAAGACCCTGCCGTAGATGCCGGAGCGGCAAATGTACTGCGTTCGAGTGATATCGAGGGTGATCTGCGCGCCCTTGTTCAACGCGCAAGCGTCCTCACCTTTGACCACGAACTTGTCGACCTCCCCCTTTTGCAGGTGCTCGAAGAGGAGGGTTACCTCCTCCGCCCCTCTCCGCGTGCCCTTCGATTCGCCTGCGACAAGATTTACGCGCGTCGCACGCTCGCGGCACTTGGTGATCCGCTCATCGCCCTGCCAAAGTTCACCACGGCATCTTCGATCGAGGCGATCGAGGCCTTTGTGGAGCACTCCCGCTGGCCGATCATCGCCAAGAGCGCCTCTGGCGGTTACGACGGTCGCGGCGTCCATACATGTAATGACCCTGCGGAGGCGTGCGAGCTGCTCTCGGCCAGCGGGGACAAGGAGTGGTTGATCGAGGAGCATCTCGACCTCGCAGCCGAATTTGCACTACTTCTCGCTCGCAGCCCGTCGGGCGAACTCGCCGTCTATCCACCGATCGGTACAACGCAGCACGATGGGATCTGCCGTGAACTCACCATGCCAGCAGATCTGCCGGCTGCGGTGATCGCGAGCGCCGACAAGATCGCCCGCTCGGTTATTACCACTATCAACGCCACCGGTATCTGCGCTGTTGAGTTCTTTCTCACGCGCGATGGGCGCCTCCTCCTAAACGAATTCGCGCTGCGCCCCCACAATTCAGGACATGCGACGATCGAGGCCTGTCACACCTCGCAATTTCACCAGCATCTCCGTGCCGTGCTGGATTGGCCGCTCGGGTCGACAGAGCTGATCGCCCCCGCTGCGACGGTCAACCTCATCGCAGTCGATGCTACAGACGATCCTCGATCGCGTCTCCATCGGCTGCGACCCGAACCGGGCGTCCATATCCACCTCTACCAAAAGGAGCCACGCCCGGGCCGTAAGGTCGGACACGTCACCGCACTCGGCGACTCAGTGGAGGAGGCGTTGGCGCGGGCGCGGCGCACTGCACAACAACTATCCGACGAACAGCTAGAGGAGCAACCATGACCATCTCACCTACGCCATCTGTCGCAATCGCGATGGGTAGCCGATCCGATCTTTCGATTATGCAAGAGGCGGCACAGGTCCTTGATGATCTTGAGATCCCCTACGCACTCCGCGTGCTCTCCGCACATCGAACGCCAACGAAGATGATCGAATTTGGGCAGCAGGCACAAGCGCTCGGGTTTCGCATCATCATCGCCGGTGCCGGTGGCGCGGCGCATCTGCCGGGGATGTTGGCCGCGGTAACCACCCTGCCCGTCATCGGCGTTCCCGTGCCGCTCACAAACTTGCAGGGACTTGATTCACTGCTCTCGATTGTGCAGATGCCTCGAGGAGTGCCGGTCGCTACGGTCGCTATCGGCAATGCGGCGAATGCGGCGCACCTCGCCGCGCGGATTCTCGCGCTTGGCGACGATGATCTCGATCGACGGATCGGTGACTACGTCCGTGCGATGCGTGATGCCTCTGAGAAGTCAGATCGTGAACTGATCGCCGAGTCCGCACCGATCGATCGTTAAAACGGAGGGCACATCTCTCTATGCCTAAAGGCGGTGGGGCGCAGTCCACCGCATGGTGCGGGCGACGCGCGAGCGAAACTAGCGCGCGCGTTATGTCAAAATCAGCGGGTGACCATGGTCTTTTGGTACCTCGAGAGTGCGATGCCGATTCCGTGAATGCGCTCATGGCTGGTCTTGCGACCGGGCTCTCTCTCATCATCGCCATCGGAGCACAGAACGCCTACCTCCTTCGACTTGGACTTACGCGCCAACATGTGGGAATTGCTGTCACGATCTGTGCAACCTCTGATGTCGTGCTCATCCTCCTCGGGATCGGTGCGATCGGACAGGCAACTCGAACACATCTTGGAGTTCTCGAGGTGCTCCGTTGGATCGGCGTGACCTACCTGGTCGGCTACGCGATCGTCTCCTTTTCACGGGCAGGTGGTCGCACCGC
The DNA here is from genome assembly GCA_903845085.1 of uncultured Acidimicrobiaceae bacterium. GTDB lineage: Bacteria > Actinomycetota > Acidimicrobiia > Acidimicrobiales > Bog-793 > CAIVND01. Next base: position 6,942 of record CAIMWD010000131.1, on the reverse strand, counting down.
TTTGGTAGCACCAGAGATAGGTCCTGGCTCTCCTCGAACCGTCGCGACCGCGACCTTGGCGTTTACCCTCCTCAACCCGCACGTCTATATCGACACGATGCTGCTGTTGGGATCGATTGGGAGTCAGTACGGGGCGGACCGTTGGCTCTTCGCCCTCGGAGCCAGTACAGGATCGATCATCTGGTTCTTGACGCTGGGCTATGGCGCAAAGGCGATCGCGCCACTCATGTCACGTCCTTTTACCTGGCGAGTACTCGATCTCCTCATCGGCATCGTGATGCTCGTCGTTGCTTTCGATATCTCCCGAGCGCATCTCACGGCGCGGTGACGACCCAACGAGGTGGCCTTCGAGACAAGGGAGCGCGCTTGATCTGGGCGACGGTGAGGATCGATCTCGCCCAAGGTTGATTCATCGCATCCCGTCCCGAACTTCCGCTGAGGCAAACGCTGAAGGGTTCGGCGTCTCCGCCGTGTCTGATTCGCTGTGGCCATCGGTCGGAAGTCGGTGGCTGATATGAACATTTGCTTTACGTTTTTACCTTTTTAGTGATTTCGCCGCTATAATGTAAAAACGTAAGGGTGAACTAGTCCAAAAGGGACCGAAATGTCAAAGAAGAAGAGAGCGGAGTCGCCGATCATCTCCGCGATCGAGCGATTGTTGTCGACCCAAGACACTGTGACGTCCGGAGACGTCGCAGAGGCTGCCCACGTCAGTCGCCAAGCGGCGCACTACCAGTTGAGTGCGATGGCAGCACGTGGTGAGCTCGAACACGAGGGCGCCGGACGAGGGAGCCGATACCGGCGCCGCGCTCTTCTCACCTTTCGCTACAAGCTCGACGGACTGGCAGAGGACACCGTGTGGGCCGAGGAAAGGGCCGAACTTCAACGTCGTGACATGGAGATCCTCGACAATCCACGTCTCTTGCCACTTCTAAACTTCACCTTCACAGAAATGGTCAACAACGCGATCGATCACTCACGCGGATCGAACCTCGACGTACGTTGGTACTTCTCCGAAGAACAAGTGGTCTTCGAGGTAATCGATGATGGCATCGGCGCCTTTCGCAACATGGCTACCGAACGACAATTGCCCACCGAGTACGACGCCATCGGTGAAATCTCCAAGGGCCGGCAGACCACCGCACCCCAAGCCCACAGCGGGCTCGGAATCTACTTCACATCAAGGATGACCAGCCGATTTGTGCTCACAAGTGGCCAACTTTCTTGGATCGTGGATTCTCGTCAAGACGACGTTGCCGTCGAATGGCTCGAGAATGAACGGCTTGGAACTCTGGTGCGCTGCGAGTTCGATGCCAACACGACGCGGACTCCACTCGAGGCATTCAACACGATTTCGATGTCTGATCGACCCGGAAAGCAGCGATCTAACGTTCGCGTTTCTCTCTTTGAGCGTGGCGAGAATTTTGTCTCGCGCACAGAGGCGAAGCGCCTTGCCGCCGAGCTCGAGCACTACGGGGAGGTGGAAGTCGACTTCAAGGGAGTGGGCCAGGTTGGTCAAGGATTCATCGACGAACTCTTCCGGGTCTGGCAATCTGCTCACCCCGATACTCGCCTTCTTTGGAAGAATACGAACCCCGCGATCGACGCACTCATTCGTCTCACGCTGCATAGGTGAGGCCGACGCCGTCTTCGATTCGAGTGGCTATTTGGGATACAGGTCATTGAGTGGGGACGAAGGGACTCGAACCCTCACTTGGAGCATTTTAAGTGCCCTGCCTCTGCCAATTGGGCTACGTCCCCCAGAGTCTGGGGTTGGCGCCCTCCCCGCGCAGGCGCGGCAAGGAACCACCACACAGGGTAGTCACGACAGCAGCGGGAACCCTGCAGCTTCGACAACCGCGAAAACTTGAGAGGTCAATATCTGGGGGTGCTTTGACTTCACCCTGCCTGATGGTCAGAGTTGATGGGTGGAAACGATGAGATCTCGCGCAGCGATAGTGGCGTTCGCCATTTTTCCACTCACGATGACTGTGAGTTTGGCCACCTCCGTCGCTGCAGGCGCGCTAGCTCCCTCATCACCCGGCCGTGATCTCTCCACAACGACTCTGCAGCAGCAGGCGAGCGCAATCGCGCAACAGCTCGCCGCTGATCAACAGCAGGCTGCGGCAGCTGATGCGAATTACAACCAAGCGAACGTCGTCTATCAGAACGAGGAGGCGCGCCTCGTATCGATCCGTGCAGACATCGCGATCGAGAATCGACGGCTGGTCACTGCGCGAGCAAAGATGCGCCGGGCGGTGGTGACGGCCTATGTCTATGGCGTTGGCGCACAGGCAGAGGTAGGTGCCGTAATCTCGGGGCACAATCTCTCGAACGCCAACACACTGGCGACCTACGCCAGTGTGGCCACCAACCAGCTCCACAGTGCGCTGAGCGAGGTCACGCGTGCGCGTAACGCGCTCGTTGCGAGCGAGACGAGCCAGGAACGCGCGACAGTTGCGGCGGCAACCGCGGCGGGACGTGCAGCGAATGCACGTTCACAGAACAACCAGGTCGCTCAGTCCACCAGTGTGGAACTCCACAAGATCACTGGACAGATCGCCGCCGAGATCGCAGCGCAGGCGGCCGCCGCGGCCGCGGCCGCAGCGCAGGCGGCCGCCGCGGCCAAGACCGCAGCAGCACGCAACAGCGCGCAGGCGGCCGCACAGACGCAGTCGAATCTTGCAGCGACAGTCGCGGCACAGGATCCGAGCAACGCTCAGGCAGGGGCAGCTGCAGCTGCAGCGGCGAGCTCCTCTACGACGGCAAGCAACGTCGGTGCACCAACGGTGATTCTTGGACCGTCCACGGCGGCCGGCAACCTTGCAGTCACAACGGCCGAGAGTTTCATCGGTGTGCCCTACGTCTTTGGCGGGGCGAGCAGTTCTGTGGGTTTTGACTGTTCCGGACTCACCATGGTCGCCTGGCAGGCGGCCGGCGTTCCGCTTGTGCACAACGCCTACTTTCAATACACCGCGACCACAACGATTCCGATCGTGAATAACACGATCACACTTGAACCGGGCGACCTCCTGTATTACTACTTCCTCAATGATGGCAATCAGCCGGTAACGCACGTCGTTATGTACGCAGGGTCTGGTCCCTATGGCGTCGCCACGGTAATCGCGGCACCACAGACCGGTGAGAATGTGATGTATCAACAGCTGTACTGGGGTGGTTTTGTCGGTGCTGGACGTCCCTAGTTCAACGACGCGTCATCCCTGCTCGGAGGTCGCCGCTGACAGTTCTGCCCCTCTATGGCCTCGGTGACTCTGGATCGGGCGTGATCCACTCACGTAGATAGCGCGCACTTCGTTCACGCCACTCCTCCTCAGTGATCGCGTACCAGACGTGATCCTCCCAGACCCCATCTATCTCAAGGTAGCGCTGCGCTATCCCCTCGCCCCGGAGCCAGAGTTTGCGTGCCACCGCTCGGCTTGCGCCATTACGCGGGACGATCGAGATCTGGATTCGATGGAGTTTGAGCTGTTCAAAGGCGTACTGAAAGATCAGCGCGCAGGCCTCGGGTACATAGCTATTTCCTGCAGCTGTCTCGTCGATCCAATATCCCACGGAGCCGCTCTGCATCGCGCCTCGCTGGATGCCGGAGAGGTTTGCCTCGCCGAGAAAGGTCTCACCGAGAAACACGCCAAAGGCGAAGCCAGAGCCCAGCGCGCGCTCGCGGTCGCGCATTGCACAGCGCGCCGCAAAGGTGGGTCGATCCTCCATCGGATAGGGCGCACGTGCGGGACGCGGCTCCCACTTAAGGAGCCACTCTCGACAACGCGTACGGACCTCGCTCCAGGCGGGATAGTCCTCGACACGAAGTGCGCGCAGTGTGAGCCGGCGACCGCGCAGCACAGGATCGGACTCGGTACTCAGACGTGCCACGAGTTACTCCCGATGCGTCCCAAACGGTGCCATAGGCGAACGATCTCCACGACCCCATGGTTGCAGATCTTGCGCCTACACTCGCTACGGGCCGGGGCACCCGCTCGTTGTGCCCCTTGGGCGCGCCGATGACAGTGAGGACACGTTGGCAGTGGCGAGTGAGCAACCAGCGCAGGGTGATCGCCAGAGAGCGATCGATCTCACCCTCGAGCGAGACCGCCTTGCGAACGCCCTCGTTACCCTCACCACCGAGATGACCCAGCTGCTCTCCGCCAAGAGGCTCGGACCGGCGCACCGATCCTCTGCGTTGCGCAGTGACGGCGCGCCCGATGCATTCCATGAGCCCGGAGTCGAAGATCCCTACCCCTTGAATGCCGCTGAGGACCGCTTCGCCTATCACCAATGGCTCGCAGAACATCACCGCCCGACCAGCGTGGGGGCTGCAGCTGAGTCCACACTTCCGAAACCGGCGACTCGGGCACCACGTGGTCAAACGCCGCTGATCAGCGTCGTGGTGCCGCTCTATCGCACACCGATCTGGGCGCTACGGCGCTGCGTCGCCTCAGTCTTGGCCCAGCGCTTTGCCGGCTTTGAACTCGTGCTCTGTGATGACGCGTCGGACGATGACGAACTCAAGGGTGAACTTCGTCGAATCGCTCGCCACGATCGACGCATCACCGTCACCTCGCTCGCATCAAATAGCGGCATCTCAGCTGCGACGAACGCTGCCGTCGCGCTTGCACACGGTCGATTCATCGCCTTCTTAGATCACGACGACGAGCTCGCGCCAGATGCGCTCGAAAAGATGGCAGAGGCGATCGAACACCATCCCCAGGCCGAGTTCTTGTACTCCGATGAGGACAAGATTGACGCGAGCGGGGAGCGCTTCGACCCGCTCTTTAAACCCGACTGGTCGCCGGACCTCCTCACCAGCTTTGCCTATACCTGCCACCTCACCCTTATCGCTAAAGAACTCTTCGATCGCATCGGCGGACTGCGGAGCGACTACGACGGCAGCCAGGACTACGACCTCGCACTCCGCGCGGGTGAGATGGCGACCGAGATCGTGCACGTCGCGGAGGTGTTGTACCACTGGCGCACGCTCCCTGGCTCTGCGGCGACTGATCGCACGGGCGCCGTCGCTAAACCCTGGGCCTATCAGGCCGGGATGCGCGCGCTCACCGATGCGCTTGCACGCCGCGGTGAGCCTGGCTGCGTCGAGGAGGATCCGCGCTATCCCGGTCGCTACCGCCTTCACCGTACAGTGATCGGCAACCCCCGTGTCTCCATCATCATCCCCTTCCGCGATGAGCCCGCGATCCTCGCGACCTGTGTCCGTACGATGCGCGAGGCCCCCGGCCATGACAACCTTGAGTTTGTCCTCGTCGACAACAACTCCGAACTCCCCGAGACACGCGCTCTGCTCGATCAGCTGCGCCTCGATGACGATGTCATCGTGACCTCCTATCCCCATCCCTTCAATTGGTCAGCCGTCAACAACTTCGGGGCAGCCAAGGCGACCGGCGAGATCCTCCTCTTCTCCAACAACGACATCGAGGCCCGCCAACCCGGTTGGCTCCGCGCGCTCGTCAGCGAGGCACAGCGCAAAGAGGTGGGGGTCGTCGGAGCAAAGCTTCTCTATCCCGACGGCACTATCCAACATGCTGGCGTCGTCATCGGCCTCGGTGGGATCGCCGGCCACCTACTTCGTGGCCTTCCCGATGACCGTCCCGGCTATAACTCGACCGCCATCTCTACACGAAACTGCTCGGTGGTCACGGGCGCGACTCTCATGACACGACGGGAAGTCTTTGACCTCGTAGGCGGCTTCAACGAGGAGCTACCGGTAGCGTTCAATGACGTTGACTTCTGCCTGAAGGTGCGTGAGCACCAGCTGCTCGTGGTCTTTACACCCCTCGCAGAGCTCATACACCACGAGTCACGTAGTCGCGGCCACACCGACGATCTCGCCGAGCACGCCACCTTCGTCGCCCGCTGGGCGGATGCGATCCTCGCGGGCGATCCCTATCTCAATAAGAATCTCAGTCATTGGCGCTATTGGTGCCCACTCTCGACCCCACAGGAGGACTACCGGTGGAAGACCTACCTGGAGCAGACGATCTTGATGCACAGCTCATCGTCGACCGTCTAAGAGCGCTCCTCGCCAGTACGCCGGTGGCCTATCCACGTGGGTGGGCGCCCCAGGCGAGCTTTGATGAGGTTCTTCTCGCCGCCGACCGGGAGGCGATTCACCTGCATCCGAGCATCCATCACCTTCACCACCGATGGGATATGGGTGCGGCCCGCTCTGCGGTGGGATCTGGTCGTGGACCAAAGGCGATCGTCACTCGGCTGCTCGCACGCATCGTGAACATCGCCCTCGATCGCTACCTCAACGAGGAGCAGGCGTTCCGCGCCGCGGTCGCGCAATCGATCGACGCCCTCGCTTATCGCATCGATGAGATCGCCCAATCTGACGAGCGTGAGCTCTTAGATCTCGTGCGTCGCGATCTTCTCTCGCTCGCGCAGTACGTTGAGCAGCACGTCGCAACTCCCGCCCCGGTCACTGAGTAGTTCGTGGTCCGACCCTCTCACCTACGCGGCACGCTGGCGATCATCACCCCCTATTGGGGTGAACAGGAGAGCGAGTCGGTCGCGCTCGTTCGACTCGTCGCGGGCGCGCTCGCTACCGCCTACCAAGTTGAGGTCATCGTCCTGGACGAGGCAGCGACCGCTCCCTCGATGGCACTCGACAGCGCCTTTCGCATCCACCGTCTTCCCGCTCCAGCAGACCCACGCCGACAGTTCGCGCTGGTGGGTGAACTCCTCACACGTTCCGGGGGCGATGCCTCGCTTCCCGCTTCGATCACCTCCATCCTCTTCGATACAACAACGCTTACCGAGCCGTTGCGCGAGGTGCTGATGACGATCGACCCCGCGACGATCCTTCTTATCGGCACATACCACCCCTATGACCTCGCGCTCCTTCGCACCGCCTCCGATCGCCGAATTCTCCTTCTCCCGATCAGCGAGGACCGCATCGATGGCGCC
>CAIMWD010000130.1 GCA_903845085.1 uncultured Acidimicrobiaceae bacterium | reverse complement strand
GCGACGGTGCGCGCCGAGGTTGCGCGCGGGAAGGAACGCCTTACCTGATGGCGACGGGCGCCTCGAGTACGGCTCCCGTCGTGAGCCGCGCATTCAGCGTGGCCACGAGCGCCGTAACCCGTGCATTACGCAGCGAGGCGCGACCAGCGGCGGAGACGACCAGTTGCACTTTGGCGCGCTGGCCTCTACGAAGGCTGAAGGACGCGCCTGCAACAACGACCGAACCCGGCACCGAGATGGCCGTCGTTATCGTCGTCGATCCCTGATGCGTAATTGTGACCCTTCGTCGCATCACCGATTGCACCAGCCGAACTCGTCCACCGCAGGCCCAATACCGACAGATCAGCGTCACCGGCACCTTGGACCCTGCTCGATTCTCTACTAATGCGGAGGATACGAGACTTACCTGTGCGGTGCGCGTTCGAGAGGCGACCGATGCCGAGGGGGATGCGGGACCGGTGGGGGCCACGGTAAAGCTCCACGTCGGGGATGCTGCTCCCGTGGCCGTGACGTGCGCGCGATAGCTACCGTTCGCGAGTGGTTCTCTTGGAACAAGAAAGATCGCATTGTCATTCGCAAGGATCTGCGCTCCGAGTATCCCGTAAACCGGATCGGTCGTGGGCCAGTTCGTAGAATCGACGACGCAGAGGTCGCCACCTGCGCTCGAGAGCACCACACCGCTCGGTTCGGTAAGTGTCGCAGAGACGGCACCGGTGATCGCACTTGGCTCTAGGACGACCAGCGGAAGGCCGTAGGTTCCCGTAGCGGACCATCCGCAAGCGCTAACTGGATTTGGCACCTCGCCCCGCTGATCCTTCGTGAGATCGGTCACCATCCCCGCGCCCGGGAAGAGCGTAGGCAGCGAGGTCTTCAGGTGCTGACCGATTCCACTCACGACATCAAGTCCCGCATACTCACCGAAGGTGGCAAAGCCGACCGCGCCAAGCGTGGGTTGCAATATCGCTGCGGCATGAAATGGCGCCGCGAGCCAGGCGTCGATGTAATGGACCGGGGTCCACTGCTGCGTCGACCGCAAGAGGTCGCTTGCGCTGCCCTCCTTCGCTCCACTCGCGCTGAAGTAAGGGCTCGCTGGGTTCTCGGTACCCATGCCGGCGTAGGCACCACTCTTTAGCGCCGGAGAGGTCCCCTGGAGATAACGCAGATGCGCAAGTAATCCCGCCTCCCAGCTGGTCTACTCCACTACCGGCGCGAGTCCTGCGGCGACACGGTAGGTATTTATCTCTCCCAGCCAATCGGTGGCCGCAATGTGCGCGCTCGGTCTCAGTGGGAGCTGATGAGCGAGCGCAGCGGCGCCTGCGCCGGTCGGGGTGAGCGCACCACCGATGATCCCCATGAGTACAAGAAGTTGTCGGGCGCGAGAGCGCAGGGGATGGGCCATTTTTTCGGTTGGATGGGCCATCATGAGTTACGCGTGGGCCGTAACTAGCGCACGTATGCCGACACCCATGATGAACAGTCCACCGTAGCCATAGAGGAGGAAGCGGCGGCCCCAAAGTTGACGTCGATAGGCAAAGAGAAAGCCGATCACCACAATGGCGAAGAATCCGTAGAAGGGATGAAAGGCGATCGGGCGCCCACCCTCACCGAGAACGATTCCAAGGCCAGAGGCAACCTGGACAAAGACCGCCAATTCAACAAAAAGGGTAAACCACCACATGGCCCGTGTCCGGAGGGGCGCGCGGTAATTCGCAGCTAAGGCCCACAGGCCTGCGAGGCCATTTCCGATGACGACGAGATACCCCCAGATCTGATGAAAGCTGAGCAGGTTGCCAAGATGCGCGTTCGGATCGACCGCGAGAAGCGAGAGAGACATGGCGCCGAGCCTAGGGGAAGATGAAATCGCTCACTGAGTCAGCGGGTAGGTAGGCGCCATACCCGTCGCGTTCGAGCTCATCGGCGAGTTCGAGCCCACCGGTACGGACGATCGCTCCGTTGACGTAGATGTGCACAAAATCTGGGTGCAATTCGTCAAGAAGCCGTCGATAGTGCGTGATAGCGAGCACGCCGATAGGCGCGACGCCCTCCTCCGGAGCGTGCGCCTGACGTTCGACGCGACGGGCAACATCGCGCAGAGCATCGACATCGAGACCGGAGTCGAGTTCGTCGAGAAGGGCAAATTTTGGCTCCAGGATGGCGAGCTGCAGGGTCTCCAGCCGCTTCTTTTCGCCGCCAGAGGCATCGACATTGATCGCTCGGCCAAGCATCGCGACCGGGACACCGATCGCCTCTGCCTCCTCGAGGAGACGGCGCTCAAGACGATCATCTTCGGCCTCCTCGGTGCGCCCCTGAGAGAGCAGCGCCTCGCGAAGCAGTTCACGCAGGGGAACGCCAGGGATCTCCTTCGGATCCTGCGCGGCGAGAAAGAGCCCTGCGGCGGCACGGCGATCCGTTGCGAGCGCAAGAATATCGACTCCATCGAGGGTGATCTCTCCTGCGAGAACCTTGAATGCCTGGTTTCCCATCACCACATTGGAGAGCGAAGATTTACCGGCGCCATTTGGACCCATGATCGCGTGGATCTCTCCCGAGCTGATCGTGAGGTCAATTCCGTTGAGCACGTGCTTTCCCGCAATTTCTGCAGCAAGTTGATGTATTCGGAGCGTGCTCATGGGATCCTTACGCAGACTCGGTCATTCTCTACGCTGACGGGGTAGACGGCCACGGGCTGGGTTGCGGGAAAGGACTCGGGTTCGCCGGTGACGAGGGAGAACATGGAACCATGTTTCCAGCACTCAATAAGGCAGTCGTCGAGCTCCACCTCGCCCTCGGAGAGCGGGAAATCCTCATGACTGCAGGTATCGGCGACCGCTGCGAACCGGTCACGGAGTCGTACGAGGCAGATCGGTCCACACTCGAGCATGAAGCGGCGACGATCCCCAATCGCAAGTTCGTCGGTGCCACAGAGATCGACCTGCGTGCCCTCGCTCATCGGGTGGTCCGTCCGGTCGTCGCATTCAGGGCCAAACGCTTCGCGACCTCTTCACGGACGTAATGAGCCGAGGCCAAAGAGTTCGTTCTCGACAACAGATCGTCAAAGAATCCCAGCAGAATCAACCGCTCAGCTACCTCGGGTGCGATGCCGCGCGTCGCAAGATAGAACAGCTCATCAGGGTCTATTGGGCCAACCGCCGAGGCGTGGCTGCAGCGCACGTCATTCTCTTCGATCTCGAGGTTTGGCACTGAATCGGCATGCGCACCCTCGGAGAGCACCAGATTGCGGTTGGTCTGCGAGGCCTCTGCGCGACGCGCATCACGGTGCATGTGAATCATCCCGGAGTACACCGATCGTGCGTGGTCGGCGACCGCGCCTTTGAAAACAAGGTCGCAGGCCGCGGCAAAGGCGACCGACGATGCAAAATGCGGCGCCATCGGCGAATAGGCCGGATCGCCGGCATTCTGCTTGTCGACGACGGCCGCCATGCGCTTCATCGTGTCCATCACTTGCTGCTCGGAGGCG
>CAIMWD010000129.1 GCA_903845085.1 uncultured Acidimicrobiaceae bacterium | reverse complement strand
TTCTCATTCTCGATCTCGATGGCGGCGAGACGCTGGTCGGGCACCTCCGAATGAGCGGTCAGCTGCGCCTCGTGGAGCCAACGGAGCCACTCGCTCCGCACTCGCATGTCGTCGTGACACTTGATGACGATCGTGAACTCCGTTTTATCGACCCCCGGACCTTTGGCGAACTCTTTCTCTCCGAGGGAACGGACCCGCGTGATCTGCCAATCGAGATCGCCCATCTCGGCATGGATCCCATCGAAAAACCCCTGACAGGCGTCGTGGTTCAGTCACTCATGGCTGACCGTCGCAGCGCCACAAAAGTTGTCCTACTCGATCAGCGTCAGATCGCCGGGATCGGAAATATCTATGGCGATGAGATCTGCGCGGTCGCAGGTGTCCGACCGACGAAGGTGGCGGGTCGATTGAGCCGTGCGGAGTGCGTGCGACTGAGTGATGCGGTCACCTCGGTACTTGGTGCCGCGATAGAGCAACACGGATCGAGCCTTCGTGATCTTCGTTATCGGGATCTCTTTGGCGGGCTGGGCGATTATCAGCAGCAGCATCTTGTCTACGCGCGCACCGGCGAGCCCTGTCAGCGCTGCGGTACAGCGATCCGACGGGCGATCCTTGGAGGGCGCTCTGCACACTGGTGTCCGCGCTGCCAGCGTTAGCACGGTTCTCCCTCGGCCGATCCGCCAGAAATGCGCGCGAATGCGATGTTCGGCTCGGGCAGGTAGCCCATTCGCGGGTATCGTGAACAGGCCGTGTATCTGAAATCGCTCACCATGAAGGGCTTTAAGTCCTTCGCCGACGCCACTACCCTCGACCTTGAGCCAGGGGTAACGGTCGTGGTCGGCCCGAACGGCTCAGGAAAGTCAAACGTCGTCGATGCGGTGGCATGGGTGCTGGGTGCACAGGGCCCACGGGTCGTGCGTTCGACAAAGATGGATGACGTCATCTTTGCCGGCACTGAGGGGCCGAACCGTCGATCGCCGCTGGGTCGCGCTGAGGTCTCGCTCGTCATCGACAACAGCTCGCGACGCCTCCCGATCGATTTCTCTGAGGTCACGATCTCGCGCACGCTTTTTCGTACCGGTGAGAGCGAATACGCGATCAACCATGTTCCCTGCCGTCTCCTCGACGTCCAAGAGCTCCTCTCCGATTCGGGAGTCGGTCGCCAACAGCACGTCATCATCGGGCAGGGACAGCTGAGTTCGATCCTCGAATCACGGCCCGAGGAACGGCGGATGGTGATCGAAGAGGCCGCCGGGATCCTGAAGTACCGCCGCCGCCGTGAGCGCGCCGTGCGACGTCTTGACTCCTCAGAGTCGGCGCTTATGCGCATCCAAGACCTCCTTCGTGAGGTCCGTCGACAGCTCCGCCCGCTGGAGCGCCAGGCCGCCTCGGCACTCCGCCACGAGGAGCTCGCAGTTGAATTGCATGACCTTCGTCTCTACCTCTCCGGCCGTGAGATCGCCTCGCTCGCGGTGGCGCTCACTGAGGGAGCCGCGCTCCTCGTCGATCTTGCGACCACTGAAGAGGGTTACCAGAGCGCCCAGTCCGAGAGTGAGAGGGCGATTGCGGCGGCCGAAGCGGAACTCGACCATGCCAGTGCGACCGAGCTCACGCCGGTTCTTGGTCGCCTCGATCAGCTAGGCGAGCGCACCCGAGGCCTTCTCGCACTTATCGGCGAGCGACGACGTGCAGGCGCGGAGCTCACCGCGGCGCTCGATGACGTCGCTGGACTCGTGGCCCTCGAAGAATCGTTGCTCCGCCTTGAGGAGGAGATCGACCTTACCGAACGGGAGGCGACGCAACTCGCCCCGGAGTGGGAGTCACTTGCGATCACGGAGTCGCTGCTCTTAGAGGCCGAGGTCGCTCACGCAGAGCTCTACGAAGATGCGCTCTCCGCACAGGTACTTGCCGAGGCGCAGGAGGTCCGGACCGCGTCAGCGCAGGCACTCGAGGAGCTCGCCAAGACCCGCGAGCGGCATGCGCGCCTCAGCGAGCGTCGCGAGAGTCTGGCGCGCCGACGCGAGGAGCTCACCGCAGAGATCTCAGGGCTGACGGAGCAGGTTGGTGCCGAGCGCTTTGAACAGGTGGCCGCGACGATGACGCGTGAGGCGATCCATGGGGAGCTCACGGCTCAAAACGGGCACTTGATCGCCAGCGAGGCGGAGCTCGCACGTCTCCATGAGGCGCTCCATAGCCTCGATGGACGGGTAGCAGCACTCACGCTCGCCCTTGATGATGCGCGTGCGCGCGCAGGGGTCGAGCGTTTGGGTGAGATCCAGGGGGTGCTCGGTACCCTTGCGGATTTAGTGCGAGTGGAGGATCGGTACGGGCGGGCCCTCGAGGCAGCGATCGAGGGAGCCGCAGAGGCTGTCGTAATCGACGGAGCATCTCATGCGCGGGTGGCGCTTGATCACCTTCGTTCGCTTGCAGCCAGCGGAGCGCTGCTCGTCACCCCCTCGGAGGCGGGTCCGACCTCGATACTCACTGCGCCAGCGGATACTCTCGCGCTCCGCGCAGTGGTCGCGAGTGATGACCCGGGCGTCGACCGCCTTCTTGATCGTCTTCTCGCCGGTGTGTTCGTGGCCTCGGGCACCCTCTTAGAGGTGGCGGAGATTGCGCTGACACACCCGACAGCGACGATCGTGACGGAGGCGGGGGATCGATTCTCGGCGATCGGATGGCGCATCGGAGCCGGGCGCGACGGCGCGACGCGCGCGGCGCTTGAGGACGCCACTGTTCGGCGAGGCGAGATCGCCGAACAGGTTCACATTGCGACTTCCGCACGCGACATGGCACGCACGACACATGGGGATCTCACTTCGCGTCTACGAGATGCAGAGCGGAACCTCGACCGACTTGGCGATCTGGTGCGCACCCTCGAGGGTCGTCACTCGGCGTCGATTACGGCACTGGAGGAGCTCGCGGCGCAGGAACGCCTCGTGCTGAACGAGATCGCGTCGATCGATGCAGAGATCGGCGAGCGAAGCGACCACGTCGCCACGGTGCAACATCAACTCGAACTCTTTGAGAGTGAGGAGTCGCGTGCACGTGAACGAGCTGAGGAGGCGGCGCAGGCGCGTCGTGAACTCGAGTCGCGCGCCCGCGCAGTTGGAGCGCTGCGGCGCGACC
>CAIMWD010000128.1 GCA_903845085.1 uncultured Acidimicrobiaceae bacterium | reverse complement strand
GAGGCGACGATGAAGGCCTTAGGCGTCGGTCTGGGAGCGATCGGCCTCGTGGAGATAGAGGTTCACCGGCTCCCCTCAGGGCGTCCAGAGCTGCTCCTTCACGGCCACGCAGGTGCACTTGCCAGTTCAAAGGGAGTCGCGCGACTTCATCTCTCCATGACGCACACGGCGATCTCGGCAACCGCGATCGTCTATGCAGAGGGGGAGTAGGGGTGCAGCCGGTCTGTACGCCTGCGGCCCTCGCGGACTTCGATCGCGAACTCATCGTTGCCGAACAGCTCGAATCGTTCATTGAACGGGCGGCACAGGCAGCGCTCGCCGTTGCTCGCGAGATGATGGGTGGCCTCTACGGCCGGCGAATGCTCATCATCGCGGGACCGGGACACAACGGCGACGATGGTCGACGCCTCGCGTTGATCGCGCGCCGACGGGGTGCGCAGGCCGTGGTGATCGATGTCCGCGATGCACCTCGATCGCTCCCGACGGCAGACCTTGTCGTCGACGCGGCATTCGGTACGGGATTTCATGGCAACTACGCAGCTCCGCTGCCGGCGCCAGGGACCAAGGTGCTCAGCATTGACATTCCCTCTGGTGTCAACGCAGCAACAGGAGAGGCCTGCGAGGGAGCGGTAATTGCGGATCGGACCATTACCTTTGTCGCCCACAAACCAGGACTCCTCTTTCGCGACGGTCCCTCGCACGCTGGCGCGATCATCTTTGCCGATCTCGGTGTGACGATCGCCGATCCAATGGCGTGGATAGTGGAGGAGGACCTGCCGGGATCGCACTCGCCACGGCCAAGAACTGCCCATAAGTGGCGCCGTGCACTCTTTGTCGTTGCTGGCTCACCGGGTATGACCGGTGCGGCGACGCTCTGTGCGCTCGGTGCGATGCGCGCTGGCGCGAGCATGGTCCGCATAGGTGCGCCTGGAGTCGCGGCGAGTGACTACGGGCCGATTGAGGCAGTCGCACACGCGCTCCCGACACAGGGGCTCTATCGCGCGATCGAGGACGAACTCCATCGCTGTAGTGCACTCATCGTCGGACCCGGTCTAGGTCGCTCCCCGCATCTCCTCGCCGATGTCCGTGAGCTCCTTTTGAAGACCACCCTGCCCGTCGTGATAGATGCAGATGCGCTCTATGCGCTCGATGGCAATACGGTCCCCTTCGCCGGTGATCGGGAGGTCGTGATGACGCCACACGAGGGGGAGCTGGCGCACCTGCTGGGCCATTCGGTTGGTGCTGATCCGCTCGGAGAGGCGGCAGAGCTGGCACGCCGCAGCGGCGCCACGGTCTTGCGCAAGGGTCCAGTCACCGTGATTGCGCGTAGTGGAATTACGCCACTGCTCATCACCTCCGGTACGAGCGCACTCGCGACGGCGGGCACGGGTGACGTGCTCTCGGGAGTCGTAGGCGCGTTAATGGCACGCGGTCTCGATTCGGTGACCGCGAGTGCACTCGGCGCATATGTCCATGGCCGGGCGGGAGCTAATGCGCCGATGGAGGGTCTCATCGCCTCCGATCTGCCACCATTAATAGCGAACGAGTTGGCCGAGCACTCTCGCCACCAGATCAGAGACAGGTAGTGCGAGGATGAGTGAGCACGGAGTCCGGCGACGCGTCTATCGGCCTGCGTGGGCCGAGATAGATCTTGGGGCGCTCGCCTCAAACGTGGCGACCATGGCTGCTCATGTGGCACCCGCAGAGCTTCTCGCAGTGGTGAAGGCGGATGGTTATGGACATGCGGGAGCGGTGGTTGCAGAGCGAGCACTTGCCGCGGGCGCAACTCGCCTCGGCGTGGCGCTTGTTGAGGAGGGCCTCGCGCTTCGCGAGGCCGGCATCGTCGCCCCCATCCTCATCCTCTCGGAGCCGAGTCCCCAGGCGATGCGTGATGCGATCGCCGCCGGTATTACCCCGACCCTCTATTCGATCGACGGCATCATCTCTGCGCACAATGCCGCGATGGAGCTGGGTGAGGTAGTTGGTGTCCATCTCAAGGTCGATACCGGAATGCATCGCGTCGGCGCAGATCCCCAGGACACACTGCAGCTGGCATCGTTGATCAACGACGGCGATGACCTGCGTCTCGAGGGGATTTGGACACACCTCGCGGTCGCTGATAATCCCAGCGATAGCTACACGGCCACACAGGTCATGCTCTTTGACGCAACGCTCGCCGCCCTCGAGAGTCATGGCGTCACCGCTCCCGTGCATCATCTCGCTAATAGTGCCGCGGCCATCTCGCTGTCGACGACGCACCGCGACTGGGTACGTTGTGGAATCTCGCTCTATGGCTATCTTCCCAGTCCTGAGCTCGCGGGCCACCTTGCGGCGCCACTCGAACCGGTGCTCTCACTCAAGGCGCAGGTGACCTACCTGCGCACCTTGGAGGCCGGTGAACGTCCGAGCTACGGCCGTATCGCGCCGCTGTCAAAGGACACCGACGTCGCTATTGTTCCGTTGGGATACGCGGACGGCATCCCACGAAATCTCGGACAGGTGGGCGGCGAGGTACTGATCCGAGGGCGCCGCCGTCCAATTGTGGGCAACGTGACCATGGATCAGATCATCGTCGACTGTGGTTCGATCGGTGAGGTGATCGTTGGTGATGAGGTGGTACTCCTCGGCCGTCAGGGGACTCAACGGATCGACGCGACTGAGTGGGCACGACTCGTCGGGACGATCCCCTACGAGATCCTCTGTGCGATTGGTCCCCGAGTACCACGCGTAGTGGTCGAGACGTCACCGATCGATGTCGCCGATGCTCACGGATAAGCGCGCAGCGCTCAGCGAGCAGGGAAGCGCGCTCGCACAGCTCCGTCAGCTCGCACGCGCCTGTCATGCCTGTGCCCTCGCCGCCACTCGCACGACCGTCGTCGTCGATGATGGCGATCCAAATGCACAATTAATGCTCATCGGTGAGGCACCTGGGCGTGAGGAGGACCTTCTCGCTCGACCCTTTGTCGGTCGTTCGGGAAAGCTCATCACCCGACTTGTCGAGGAGGAGACAGGCCTTTCGCGTGAGGACTACTACATCGCAAACGTGGTGAAGTGCCATCCACCGGCGAACCGAAACCCCACCCGCGATGAGATTGCGCGCTGCCGCCATCTGCTGCTTGGTCAGATTGAGCTGGTGCATCCGATGATCATCGTTACCCTTGGGAATGTGGCGAGTCAGACGCTTCTTGGACGACGTGAGGGGATCGGTGAACTTCGCGGTGGGCGCTACCTGCTTGGGGATGCACGGGTGGTGCCGACCTATCACCCCGCCGCAGCGTTGCGGGGAGGTGCCCGGGTGACCGAGGCGATCCGCGAGGATCTGCAGATCTGTGCTCAGCTGCTTCGCTCTGGTAACGCCAGATAGCGGCGCGATGAACTTCACGATCGACCTTCCCGATGAGGATGCAACTCGCTCTCTTGGCGCACGGCTTGCTGCGTTACTGCAATCAGGCGACGTCGTGCTCCTGACCGGCGAGATGGGTGCTGGTAAGACAACATTGGTGCGTGGGCTGGTCGCCGCGCTCGATCCCGGAGTCCCCGTCACCAGCCCCACCTTTTCGCTCTGTCAGCTCTATGACACCGTTCCTGCAATTGCGCACGTTGATTGTTGGCGGATGGAGGGTCCGCGCGATCTCAACGAGCTCGATCTCGACGAGCTCTTGGAACGTGGATATGTTGCACTTATCGAGTGGGGAGAGCGCCTCGGCGAGTACTACGCCAGCGCGGCGCTGTCGCTGACGCTCTCGGGCTCCGGAGTTCATCGGTCGTGTCGGCTATCAAGCGATCTTGCGCGCTGGTCGGGCCTCGCTCAAGCACTCGAGACCGATGTCGGCGGAACCGTGGAGAGCGAAAGTTGGAGGCGATCGTGAGGGTGCTCGCGATCGAGAGTGCGACGATCGGTATCGGAGCAGCGCTCATCGATCTCGAGGGAGTCGTTGCGACACGGAAGGGCCTCGTGGGCGATCTCTCTGCCGAGGCGCTTCACGTGCTTGTCTCGGAGGTGCTCGCCGAGGGCAGCATCGCGATTGATGACCTGGAGGGCATCGCGGTCGATATCGGCCCCGGGCTTTTTACTGGTCTGCGCGTCGGAGTCGCAAGCGCAAAGGTCCTTGCTGTAGCGCTTGCGCTCCCCATCGTCGGCATCGGCTCTCTCGAGGCGTTACTCAGCGGTGGTTCGCCGGAGCCGCCACGTATCGCGGTTATCGACATGCGTCGTGGAGAGGTTGCCTACGCTTCGTCGGAGGCGCCAGAGGAGCGGTATCTTGATCGTCCCGAGCGCTGTGTCGAATGGCTCCGCGCACAGAGCGGCCTCGTCGGCGCGACAGTTGTGGGCGACGGGTGGGATCGATATTCCACCCACTTCGGGTCGATCGCGCACGATCTCGAACTGCGCATCGACATCACCGCACGCTACGCCGATCCCGGTTTGTTAGGACTTCTCGGCGCAGCTCGACTCCGCGCGGGTCAAGATGACGGCGCGGCGGAGCTCCTTCCGATCTACCTGCGCGAGGCTGATGCAAAGGCAAACTGGACTATGCGTACGCCCAAAGTCGCGATCGATTCGCCTGAGGCGGAGGGAGGGCTCTGATGGACGAGGAGCCGGTCGACCACTCCGCGTACTCCGCAGGCGAGCCGGAACTTCAGGTGGTGCCGATCTCGACAGAGCATCTTGATGAGCTGATGGCGATTGAGCTCGCCTCCTTTGCGACCCCGTGGTCGCGCCGTCTCTTTATCGACGAGCTTGCCTTTGGTCCCTCGCGGATCTATCTCGGCCTCCTCTTTGGCGATCGCCTCGTTGGTTACATCGGCGCGATGTTGGTACTCGACGAGGTACACATCACGACCTTTGCGGTCGATGCGCGTCACCGAAGTCGCGGATTTGGCAAACTTCTCCTCCTCCACGTAATGACCATCGCCCGCGACCGAGGCTCCGTGGCGGCGACTCTGGAGGTGCGCGCGAGTGACCGAGGAGCTCAGCAGCTCTACCAGCGGATCGGATTTGTTCCGGCGGGGATCCGAAAGAATTATTACGCCGAGGAGGGCGAGGACGGGCTCGTGATGTGGGCACATGATCTCCAAGGCCCCACCGTCACCGAACATCTTGTCGCGATCGCGAGCGAGCTCATCGCCATCAATTACCCAATGCCAAATCATTCGATGGGCGCGGACTGATGGCGCACGAGCGGGGGCTACTGCTGGCGGTGGAGAGCTCGTGTGACGAGACCGCGGTCGCGATCGTTCGTGGCGGCCGCGAGATAGTGTCCTCGATGGTTGCGAGTCAGATCGATCTGCATCGGGTCTATGGCGGTGTCGTTCCCGAGCTCGCCTCGCGGGCACACCTTGAGCTCATCGTTCCCCTGATACGTCAGGCGCTCGCCGAGGCAGGACTCGACGCAACCGGGCGCGATGCACTCGGCCAGCGTCAAATTGTGGGCGTCGGTGCGACCTACGGGCCGGGCCTTATTGGCCCGCTGCTCGTCGGTGTGGCTGCCGCAAAGTCGCTCGCTCTTGCCTGGAGCCTTCCCTTTGTGGGGGTCAATCATCTCGAGGGACATCTTTACGCGGCGCTCATTGACGATCCTGATCTTGCCTACCCCAGCATCGTGTTGCTGGTCTCCGGTGGGCACACGCTGCTCATCGAGATGCTCGCTCCGGGCAGCTATCGGGTACTGGGCTCGACGATCGATGATGCAGCGGGTGAGGCCTTTGACAAGGTTGCGCGCTTTCTCGGTCTTGGCTATCCCGGAGGACCGGTGATCGAACGTGCCGCGCGCGAGTATGGAGCGACATCGATCCGTTTTACGCCGCCGATGCTGCAAGAGGGCCTCGACCTCTCCTTCTCTGGCCTCAAG
>CAIMWD010000127.1 GCA_903845085.1 uncultured Acidimicrobiaceae bacterium | reverse complement strand
CGACTGGCACATTGCTCGACAGTTCATTCACCCGATTCTTGCCTACGCAAACGGAATTATCCCCGATGTTTCCACCGTGCAGCACGCGAACTGGCTCGAGAGTGCAGACCTCCTCACAAACGCGGCAGGTGCGACGGTGCGTACGACCACCCGGGTGCCACCGGACAACCTTTTTAGCTCTACGAGCGAGCTGTATGCGCTCTTTCCAAAGGCGACTACCCCGCCCCCACCGGTCTTCCAGTACGCCGCCAACATTCCCAAGAGCGCAACGCCGTTGCGGCAGGTGCAGATCAATTTCTCCTACGACACCGATGTCGTGTGGAGTTGGAACGGGAGCTCATGGTTGCACGGGTATGCAAGCGGCGGAACCATAAGTCCAGATATCGATACGTTGACGAATACTCAGGTGACGACGAACAACGTCGTCATCGAGCTTGTGACCTACAAATACGGCCCATTCCCCGAGAGCCCCGGAGCGACTGGAGATGTTGAGTCAAAGACCGTCGGCACTGGCACTGGCTATGTTTTGCGCAACGGAACGGTGACCAAAGTGGTCTGGCATCGTCACTCACTCGACAACCCCGACACCTTTACCTCGATGACCGGGGCACCGGTGGCACTCACCCCAGGAAGGACCTTTGTGGAGTTGCTGCTGGACACGACGGCGCGCGAACAGGGAGCACTCACCTTCACCCCATAGTGAACGTGGAGGTTCCTAAGGAGCCAGAGGCCCCGAGTAATCTCAGATCGTGGCATCACGAAGTCTCTTTATCGATCTGACGCCACTGCGCCGCTTTCCGCAATTTCGCCTCCTCTGGTTTGGCCTGTTGATCCGCATGATCGGCAACCAGCTCACCGTCGTTGCTGTCCCGTATCAGATCTACCTGATGACCCATTCCTCGCTCGACGTCGGGCTCGCCTCCTTTGCACAGCTTGGCCCGCTCCTGATCGGTTCGCTCATCGGCGGAAATCTCGCAGATTCCTTTGACAAACGACGGCTGCTTCTTGTCACCCAGGTGCTCTTGGCATCGACAAGTCTGGGCCTGGCCCTGAACAGCGAGGGGCATCCAATGCTCTGGCCTCTCTTTATCTGTAGCGCCTTTCAGGCAGGTTTTTCGGGGATAGACAGTCCGACGACAACGGCGCTTTCGGTGAGCCTTGTCGACCGCGAGACGCTGGTTTCTGCGAACGCGCTCTGGCAGATCCTCTTCAATTTGGGCCAAGTTGCCGGACCCTCCTTCGCTGGACTGTTGCTTGCAAAGTTCTCCATAAGTGTCGTCTATTGGATCGACCTCGCAACTTTTATCGTCTCCTTCGTTGCCGTGGCGGCGATGCGCGTTCGCACGGAACGAGTAGTTGGATTACGGCAGGCGATCGATATATCCGCGATGTTTGGTGGTCTGCGTTATCTGCGCCACAGCCATCCACTCCAGGGAATCTTTCTGGCGGACCTTGATGCGATGATCTTTGGGTTTCCACGTGCCCTCTTTCCGGCCATGGGGATAGTGCGCTTCCATGGTGGTGCGGGGGTCGTGGGGTTGCTCTACACCGCTCCCGGCCTTGGTGCGCTCGCCGGAGGCCTTCTCACCGGCTGGATCGCTCGCGTCAGTCACGCCGGACGCGCGGTTCTCATCGCAGTGGCGGGATTTGGCCTATCGATGACCATCTTCGGTCTCACCCGCTCCCTTCCGCTTGCGCTTGCAATGCTCGCGCTCGGCGGTGTGTGCGACGTCTTTTCTGCGGTCTTTCGAGGTGCGATCTTGCAGCTCACGACGCCGCGCCATATCCTCGGTCGCATGCAGGGGGTTCAGATATCCGTCGTTACCGGAGGTCCTCGGCTCGGTGACCTCGAGCATGGAATCGTTGCCTCGGTTGGCGGCAGTGCGCTCTCTGCCTACTCGGGGGGACTCGCCTGCATCGTTGGCATTCTCCTACTGGCGAAGCGCCTTCCTGGCTTTACCAACCTCCATCTCGATCACGCCCGAAGCGAGCACGAACTCTCACTCGGGGAGGAGACGACCTAGGGCAATCGATGAGGAGCGGCAGGAGCTGTGGCCACTCGTGCTCGCCTCCATTAACACTGGAGCACCGTGGCATCTGATTCTTTGGTACCAACTTGCGAAATATCAACTCTCGCTCCAACGCAGGTACCCAAGTGATCCGCGACGCGTCTGGGCCGAACTTCTTGATGAACACCACCGGCGCACAGGACACCGCAATGTCGCCGTCCCCAGCGATCGTCTCGATGCGTTGGCTGCGGCCACTGACCCCCAGATGCTCTTGATCCGCGAGAACATAGGCGCGAACTAGGCGCTCACTTCGAGGAGTCAGCATTCTCTCGATGCGGCAGTACCCATCCAGGTCGTGGGAAGTGACAGGTGTATCCATTTGGGTAGCGAAGGAGATAGTCCTGGTGCTCCGGTTCCGCCTCCCAAAAAGCGCTCACAGGTTCGACCTGAGTTACCACCCTCCCAGGCCAAAGACCAGATGCCTCGACGTCGGCGATGGTCTCCTCGGCGATGTGTCGTTGACCCTCGTCAATATAAAAGATCGCTGATCGATAGCTGGCACCCCGGTCATTGCCCTGTCGATCGATCGTTGTGGGGTCGTGTATCTGAAAGAAAAATTCGAGAAGCGAACGAAAGCTCGTTTTTGTTGGATCGAAGGAGATTTCAATCGCCTCTGCGTGCGTCCCGTGATTACGGTAGGTCGCATCTGAAACGTTGCCTCCGCAGTAGCCAACGCGGGTGGCAACCACACCGGGGAGCGTCCTAATTAGATCCTGCATCCCCCAGAAGCAACCCCCTG
>CAIMWD010000126.1 GCA_903845085.1 uncultured Acidimicrobiaceae bacterium | reverse complement strand
ACCTGATCGCCGACGCCGAGATAGGCGGCGTACATCACGCTTTCCGCGTTCTCGCCGACAAGCTTGGCCCGCGTGTAGAGCCGTGCATAGCTACCGCCGAGCGCCGCAGCGAATGAGAACAATCTGGCATCGCGGCTGAGCTCACAGAGCTGATAGCCCAATTGCCAGGCACGACCGCCAAGGTGTTGCGTCTGATCGAGTCGAAGCTGCGCCCCCTGCGCGAGCACCGCCTCTACGACGGGAATATGGAGCGAAGCGGCCTCGGTTGAGCTTTGAAAGATGATCACCGTTGCCTCGGCCAGATCACCGAGTTCGATCAGCGTGCGCGCAAGGGAGAGATGCTCGCCAGCCGCATCAGAGAGCTCACTCACGATGACAATAGGCTGGGTGAGTGCCACGCCGGCAGGAACCGCGATCTGCAAAATATCGGCACACAGTGCATCATTCATCACGGCAAAGGACTCATCGACCTCGGCGAGAAGACGTCCGAGCGAGGCATTCGGACGATCGCTCGCCGCGATGGATCGAATAGCGACACCCTCGCGCTCAAGCGCTGCATCGCATTCGATCATCACGATCTGCCCGTCGAGGACGCGTACGAGTGCGCCGTATCCACTTAAACCCGAGAGAAACTCCTGGGTCCGGTCCAAGAGATCCGTCGCCGCAGGCGCGAGATCATGGAGCAACGGGAACTGCCCAATATCAAGTTCATCGATCCGTCCATAGCGCCACTCCTCTACCCGTTCGGTGGCCTCGGTCACCGAATCGAGTCGCGTGATCGCAGCGAGCCGGTGCTCTCGGAGCCACGTGGGTCCCGCCAGCTCAGCCACGACCTCAGGGGTGAAGCGCAACTCTTCTAACGTCATTGCTCTCTCTTCGTTTGATTTCGTCGGAATAGACGGCGAAAACCACCACCGAATCCAGCCGAAGAATTTTCGCTGCGCTCGGCGTTGACCGACTCGCGCGTGGAGGCCACAACGGCGTTCACGATATCTTCTGCCTCATCGAGAAGAACTCCGAGGTTCTCACCCTCGGGCTCTTCCTCAACCGGAGGGCTCACGAGACTTCCATGGGTCCAACCAGCATCGGCAAAACGACGGGCGTAGGAGGGGCAGTTCTCTGGGCAGCGCCATGGTGCCTCGGGCGCAAGGTCGAGGATACAAAGTCGGGCAACTTCGCCACTTGCGTAAGTCCTCGACTGATAGTTCTTACATTCCTCGTTCATCGGCATGGGTACTCGACCTTCTCGATTCGCCGGCCAACAGGTGGCCGGCAGAGAGTTGGCCTACCGACCCCTCCATCTGGAGCTCGATAAGGCGGCTCCACTCCACCGCGTACTCCATCGGGAGCGTCCGCGTGATCGGCTCGATAAAGCCATTTACGATCATCGATGTCGCCTGCGTCTCGGAGAGGCCGCGACTCATTAGGTAGAAGAGCTGATCGTCGCCAACCTTGGAGACCGTCGCCTCATGGCCGATCTGCGCATCGCGCTCGGCAACCTCCATATACGGCTTTGTCTCTGAGATCGATTCCTCGTCAAGTATCAGCGCGTCACAACGCACAAAGGACTTCGCGCCCTTCGCGCCCTCATCAACATGCACCTTGCCACGGTAGGTGGTGATTCCCCCGTCCTTTGAGATCGACTTCGAGATGATCGTCGAGGTCGTCTCCGGAGCAAAGTGCACCATCTTGGCGCCGGTGTCTTGAATCTGTCCTGCGCCCGCATAGGCCACGGAGAGCACCTCGCCGGAGGCCTTTGGCCCCATGAGATAGACAGAGGGATACTTCATCGTCAGACGTGAACCGATGTTGCCATCGATCCATTCGACGTGCGCCTCTGCCTCAGCACGGGCTCGCTTGGTGACCAAGTTGTAGACGTTGTTCGACCAGTTCTGAATTGTCGTATAGGTGATGCGACTGCCAGGCAGCGCCACAAGTTCAACGACTGCTGAGTGCAATGAGTCTGTGGAATAGACCGGAGCAGAACAGCCCTCGACGTAATGAACCTGCGAGCCCTCGTCGGCGATGATGAGTGTGCGCTCAAACTGACCCATGTTCTCCGCGTTAATTCGGAAATAGGCCTGCAGCGGCATGTCGATCGTCACGCCCGGGGGAACATAGATAAAGGAGCCACCGGACCAGACCGCGGAGTTGAGCGCGGCAAATTTGTTGTCGTTGGGTGGAATTACCTTGCCGAACCACTTGCGCACGATCTCTGGGTGCTCGCGTACTGCCGTGTCCATATCGGTGAAGAGCACGCCGAGCTGTTCAAGGTCTTCACGGTTGCGGTGGTAGACGACCTCTGACTCATACTGCGCCGTGACACCGGCAAGATACTTTCGCTCTGCCTCAGGGATACCGAGCTTCTCGTAGGTGTTCTTCACCGACTCGGGGAGCTCCTCCCACGCGTCAACCTGCTTATCCGTTGGCTTGATGTAGTAGTAGATGTCCTCAAAATCGAGGCCAGGCATCTTCTGCGCAAACCAGGCGACCATGGGCTTATCGCGAAATCGCCGATATGCCTGTAGGCGGAAATTGAGCATCCACTCGGGCTCGCCCTTAATCTTTGACATCTCGCGGACGATCTCCTCGTTCAGACCCTTGCGGGGCTTGAAGATGTAGTCCTCTTTGTCACTCCAACCGAGTGAGTATTTCCCGAGATCAAGTTCCTTGGTCATTGAGGGACTCCCTAGTTCCGATGGAGACCCGGTCGCTGCCGAATTACTCCTATCCCCATAGTAGCAATTCCCCCGGCGGATCTGCCCCCGACAAAGGGGAGAGAAAAAACACAGGAGCACACCCTGTAGGGAGCGCCAAACTTCGATAAGACAGAAATTCTGTATCAGCGCCCGATACCCGTACGGGTGAGCCCCTAACCTTGAGCTGCCTCTCCGAGGAGGCCGAGGAGACCGTCCAAGCGCAGTAACGCAAGAGAGTGGAGTAGATCGATGACCTTTAGCGAAGCCTTCCTTGAGGAGACCATCGCCATCTTGCGTGAGGTTGACGCGAGCGCGATCGAATCCTGCGCAGCAGGGCTTGCCGCGGTCCGTGCCGGCGGCGGCCGACTCTTTATCCTCGGCGTTGGTGGATCCGCAGGTCACGCCTCACACGCAGTCAACGACTTTCGCAAGATCTGCGGTTTTGAGGCCTACGCGCCCACCGACAACGTCTCGGAGCTCACCGCACGCACGAACGACGAGGGCTGGGACACGACCTTCTCCCAATGGCTCATTGGCTCGCACCTTGACGCTGACGACGCGCTGCTCATCCTCTCCGTCGGCGGTGGCGATCTCGAGCGAAACGTCTCGACCAATATCGTCCGTGCACTCACACTCGCCAAAGAGCGCCACGCAAAGATCTACGGCATCGTGGGTCGCGATGGTGGCTACACCGCCAAGGTGGCAGATGCCTGCGTGACGCTCCCACCACTGTTTCCCGACCACATCACGCCTCACACCGAAGGTCTCGCCGCAGTGATCTGGCACCTTCTGGTCACCCACCCCGCGCTTGCGATGGTGCTGACGCGCTGGGAGTCACTACCCTCCTGAACGTGCTGCTCCCCTCACGCGACTGCGCTCTCCACCACGCTACGGCGAGCGAGTGAGCGACCTACCCCTGCCGCAGTATTCACGCGACCCGGCCACCTCCGAGAGGTTCCCCTCTTGCCGATATGTCTTACCTGGTGACTGGCGCTCTGACGAGTAGGTCAGACCCCAGCAGACCGCTCATCCAAAGGAGACGGCAAAGGCCCCAGTTGGAAGGTGTGGGAGCGTGAGCACGCGACCGTTAACAGAGATTGAGGTCAGCGACTGAGGTGCGCCCACGTCGATGGTCAGCGGGCCGGTAGTGGAGAGTGCAAAGGTCGCACCGGGATTTGGCCCGATCGTCGTCATCGCAAACCAAGGTCCCGACGTGCTCTTTTGATGCGCAAATCCCAACCAGCAGAGTGCATGCACCTGCACGGCGATTCGGAAACTGCCGACGGGCTCGCTATAGGTTGCCGAGGTCGCACTGGTCGAGAGCAGTTGAATCGCGGGCGGTGTCGTCCTCGGCACGTGGTGCTTCGTAACCTTTGCCGGCGAGGTTGTCGTGGTAGTCGCGACAGCCAGCGCTGGCCGGTGAGAGTGCCCGATAAGCACAACGGCCCCCGCCGCAACTACGAGGAGGAGGAGCGCAGCGATCGCACCCTTAGCCAATGGCGAAGAGAGTGGCGAACGGCGGCGAATATGTTGTGGACTTCGAGCCGGACGACGTGGACTGCGTCCTCTCCGCCTGCCTCGCTCGTAGATGGGTGGCGTTGGCGGCACAACGGGGGTCTGTGAGAGATCGCCGAAGATAAGGCGCCCCTCGGGTGAGCGTCGGGGAGATTCAGAGACATGTGGTTGCACCGTCGATTGAGGTGGCACCATTGGAATTGCGCGACGAACCTCGCCGAGCTCTGGATCCTCGGCACTCTCGAAAGAGGTAAGGGGACGTGTCACAATCGGTGGGTGGTCGGCGGCGCGCTGTACAACCTCATCGATGGTGTCGAGTTGGCGTCGATGCCGATCGATCGCTCCAACGTGTTCGGGCGCACGAAACGCATGAATAACAGCACGATGGTGAAGCCGACCACAAGGATCAATCCGAGCTTCACCAACATCTGCAACTCACCTCCTCTGTCGCGCTACAGCTCCAGCTTGACGACATCTCCCATCACGCGCTTAGGTGCGAAGGCCAAATCGTGGAAGGAGATGGTCAGCGATATCGCCTTTTTTGGGATTCGTGAGATCCCTATCGGAGATCACCGGTTGCGCGATCATCCAATCAGCGCCGATCTCCGGGTCATTCCAGGCGACCCCGAGCTCGTCCTTCGGGTTGTAATAGCTATCAACGAGATAGGTAAGCGTGAGCTCTGTCAGCGAGGAGAAGCCGTGTGCGACACCCGGCGGAATAAAGATCCCCTGCTCGTTTGCGTCACCGATCTCAATCATGAGCGTCGCACCCTCGGTCGGTGATCCAAGTCGCAGATCATGGAGCACGACCTGCGCGCGGCCCTTGGTAATAAACCAATAGTCCGCCTGATGGAAGTGATAGTGAAGTCCAACCACTGCGCCAGCATCACGATCCGAGCGATTTCCCTGCACCATCTCGCGGCCCAGTGGAAACCAGGAGCGGCGATAGGACTCGATGAAACGTCCTCGCGCATCTGCATGAATTGCCGGCTCGACGACTACGACATCAGAGATCACCTCAGAGAGATGAATATTTG
Organism: uncultured Acidimicrobiaceae bacterium; assembly: GCA_903845085.1. Taxonomy (GTDB): domain Bacteria; phylum Actinomycetota; class Acidimicrobiia; order Acidimicrobiales; family Bog-793; genus CAIVND01. The sequence continues at coordinate 8,676 of CAIMWD010000126.1, read as the reverse complement.
CCAATGGAAGACTCCCTCGTCACGCAAGTCCCTGCGCTTTGTGCATTCACTCTAGTCAGGGAAGCTGGTAGTCCCCTGAGTGGCTCTGTGCGAGAAGACCCTCGACGACGAGGCGTGCAGCGACCCGTTCCGCGCGCAATGGTTCCTCCGGCCATCCCGCAGCCGCGGCGAGATCCTCCCTCACGATGGTGCCAGCGATCGCCGCACGGAGTAACCGTCCCCGTCCCTCACGGTCAGATCCAGCAAAGCGCGCCTGCGGCCGACTCACTCCATGCGAACTCCTCGCCGGATCGTCGCTCTCGATCGACCCTTCTCTTCGCGCACCATAGAAGCGGCAGCTCCCCGCTCGCAGCGGGCAGTGTGCGCAGTCAGGTTCACGAAGGCGACAGACGAGACTTCCCAGATCCATGAGCGCAAGGTTCCATTTACGACCCTCGCCGCCGGGAACCACCGCATCCGCGAGCGCTTGAGCGCCACTTGGCGCAAGCAGATGATTGACAAACGCGCGCGCGAGCACCCGCCCTGTATTTGTGTCCACAACGCCGACGTCATCGCCAAAGGCAAATGCGAGCACCGCCCGTGCTGTGTACGGCCCAACACCTGGAAGGGAGAGAAGACCGCTGAGACTATGGGGAACTACGCCCTCAAAGCGCTCCTCTATCTGCTTCGCGCTCTCTTGGAGGTACAGCGCACGTCGGTTGTACCCAAGTCCCACCCAGAGCTCGAGAACCTCACGCGGCGTCGACACGGCGAGCGAGTGCGGCGTGGGGAAGCGATCGATGAATCGGAGAAACCGCGGTGCAACACGCTCGACCTGTGTCTGCGCGAGCATCAGCTCTGCGATCAGGGTGAACCAGGGATCACGTGTCGTTCGCCATGGAAGGCGATCACGGGACACCCGCGCTGACTCCCACCACCCATAGAGGAGCTCGCGTCGCAGCGCATTCTCATCTGGCCCCTCAGCGATCGAACCGGTGGGCTCTCCATTGGCGCCGAAAGGTGATCCGCGCAACGAAGCGTCAGTCCTCGAGGACCGCTCGCGTCGAAAAACCGAGGTACCAACTGTCGTCGGTTTCGCCATTTATTACGAGGCGCCACGTGTACCGCGTCCCTGGATTGAGCGGTAGAGGTCCGACGGGAATAACAAAGGGGATGTCGATTGGACTTCCTGGCGGGACCGAATCTGGCCGAGTGACCGTGAAGTCAGCACGCGCCTCTACCGCATGAAGACCCACGGGCGTCTCCACCATCACCGGCTGTCCATCGGCATCAACGAGGAAGAGCTCAAAGTGGTGTGGACGCTCTGCATCGCTCCAATCCACCTCAATCTTCATCGCGATCGCCGAGGGTGTTGGGTCCGGGCCGGTGAGGCTCCACCCGCCGCCCAAGATGTAGAGCTTGCCCTCGGCTACCTGCGCAGAATCACACAACAACATCGTTACTCGCATACCTCTGACGCTAATGGCTACTCACCACTTCGATCACACGCTCATTGTGACCCCTCGTCACACGCCCTAACGAGGAATAAGGTGACTAGATGAGCGAACTAGGCCTGCGAAACGATGTTTATCGTCGTCCGCTCTCTACTGCGCTTATTCGGCTCGGCCTTGGCGAGGGCTGGCGCTGCGTAGATGTCGGCGCTGGATCGGGAGATGTCTCCGTAGCGCTTGCCGCGATGGTGGGTTCGAGCGGGCGTATCTACGCAGTAGACGCCGATCCCCTCGCACGTGACGTCGTGGCCGAAGCCGCAGCAATCGCGGGTGAGGCACAGATCATTGCGCTTACCCAGGCGGGTGAGGATCTCCTCCTCCCCGAGACGGTGGATCTCGCCTTCTGCCGTTTTCTCCTCCTCCATGTCTATGAGCCGATAGCCGTTTTGCGAAAGATGGCCGCCGTGATCGGACCCGATGGATTTTTAGTGGCACAGGAGCCGATCACAAGTGCGGGACGTATCGATGGTCGACCGATGTCGATGCCCGGTGTTCGCCACCCGGATATCGGTGCGATGTTGCCCGGTCTTGTGCGTTCAGCAGGTCTCCAACTGATTGACGCATGGGCAGAGGCGCCCGCTGATGCCGGACCTGGCCCGGTGGCGAGCTATCTCGAAGAGCTCACGGAGGTCGATCCCGGCGATGCCTCAATTGTCCTTCCTCCGCTGGTCACTGTGATCGCACGACGGGAGGCGAACGACAATGCATGACGAGGGTGCTACTGCCCGACCCAAGGGTCCGCCCGTCTTTTTGGACCGTGACGGTGTCATCTGTGAGCTGCGTCCTGATCCGATCTCGGGTGAACTCGAGGGACCGATCCATGTCAGTGACACGATGCTCGTAGCGGGTGCCGCGGCTGCGTTGGTTCGGCTGCGAGCTGCTGGAGCGACGTTGGTCGGCGTGACAAATCAACCCTCCGCAGCAAAGGGAATCATCACCCTTGAAGAGCAGGAGGAGATACAGGCACACGTCATCGAGCTTCTCCATGTCGAGGGGGTTGTCCTCGACCGTTGGGAGCTGTGCCCGCACCATCCGGTCGCGATTCTTGCGGCGCTGCGCGTCGACTGCCACTGCCGCAAGCCTCGCCCAGGAATGCTCATCAATGCCGCCACCGAGCTCGACCTTGACCTCTCCTCCTCCTACATGATCGGTGACAGCGACACCGATATCGAGGCTGGTCTCGCGGTCGGCGCGACCACCGTGATCCTCGGAGCGGTGGATGGACATAAGCGGCGCCACCCGGAGAGAGCCGATGCCCAGCGAGCCGATCTTGCCGCAGCGGTCGAATTCGTGTTGGGACATGCGCGCGATCGCAACGGACCTGCCTCGCATTAGCGCCCTCTATTTCGTCGCAGATCGGCGGCACGAAGCGGCACTGGCTGCGCCGCCAGGAGGGCCAAATCGGCGAGGACCACTTTTTTCGCGACGGACCGTGTGCATCTCGTTGGGTGCTCTGGCACAAGATCGTCGAGGTGGAGCCGTGGGGCTGGCCCGGTGTGCTCACAGATCCTTAACGGAGATCCCGGGGTTACGAGAGGGCTACCCACTAACATCGAACCGTGCCGCTTCCTGAGATCTCTACAAAACTGTTCGCCGATGGTGCCAACCTCGACCACATCCTGACCCTCGCCGCAGATCCGCGGATCGCCGGATTTACCACGAACCCCACCCTCATGAAGGCAGCGGGGATCCGTGATTACGAGGCCTTCGCTCACGAGGTGCTTGGCTACATCACCGACCGCCCCATCTCCTTTGAGGTCTTCGCTGATGAGGAGTCCGAGATCCGTCGGCAGGCACTTCGCATCGCCGACTGGGCCGACAACGTCTACGTGAAGGTTCCCATCACGACTACAACGGGATTCTCGCTGACGCCACTCGTTCGCGAGCTCTCCGAGGCCGGGGTGAAGGTGAATGTCACCGCGATGTTTACCCTTGACCAGGTCCGTGAGGTCACTGCGGCGGTGCGTGAGGGCGCACCCTCGTACCAGTCAATCTTTGCCGGTCGTATCGCTGATGCCGGCATCGATCCCTGTCCACTCATGGCCGAGGCGATCGAGATCATGGCAAGTGCACCTCAGTCAGAGTGCATCTGGGCCTCACCCCGTGAGGTGCTGAACCTGATTCAAGCCAACACGGTCGGCTGTCACATCATCACGATGACACCCGACCTCTTGAAGAAGATCGATATCATCGGCCGCGACCTCAGTCAGTACTCACTAGAGACGGTGCAGATGTTTTATTCCGATGCCTCCTCTGCGGGATATCAGCTCTAACAATGAGCGTGATTCTCGCGAAGGCGCCGTTGCGCATCTCGCTCGGCGGCGGTGGTACCGATCTCCCCTCCTACTACGAGAACTTCGGCGGATTCTTGATCGCCGGAGCGATCGATAAATACGTCTACATCACGATCCACACGGCCTTTCGCGAGATCTTTGAACTGAAGTATTCCAAGATGGAGAAGGTGACCTCACCGGCGGAGATCACTCATCCGATCTTTCGAGAGGCGCTCTCGCGCTACTGGAACGGTGTACCCCTCGAGATTCAGTCGATCGCAGATGTTCCTGCAGGTACCGGCATGGGTTCATCAGGCTCGTTCACTGTTGCGCTCTTAAAGGCGCTCGCACAGGGTCAGTTCCGCGCAACGACGCCCGCGCAGCTCGCAGAGCAGGCCTGTCAGATCGAGATCGAATTTCTCAAGGAGCCGGTGGGCAAACAGGACCAATATGTCGCGGCGCACGGTGGAATCTGCGCCTATACCTTCCATCAAGAGGGCAACGTCACGGTCGAGCCACTACAGATCGGAACTTCGACCATCGATCAGATGCGAAACCAGATGCTGCTCTTCTATACCGGCGAGATGCGTTCCGCCTCCACAGTGCTCTCTGACCAAGACACCCGCTCCAAAGCCGGTGACAACGCAATGCTGGAGAACCTGCACCGGACAAAAGCGATGGGCTTTGAGAGCAAGAAGCTCCTTGAGTCCGGAGACCTGATGAGCTACGCACAGCTCATGCACGAGCACTGGCTGAATAAGCGGAGCCGATCAGCAGATATGGCCAACTCACATATCGATGCTCTCTACGCGACAGCGCTGCAAAATGGTGCCGTTGGCGGCAAGCTCATCGGTGCGGGTGGCGGCGGCTTTCTCCTCGTCTACTCCGAGGTCCCCGAACGGACCCGAAGCGCGATGGCGGGGGCCGGCGCGGTCGAACTTCCCTTTGACTTTGAATACACCGGTGCGACCGCTGAGGGGCTTATCTAGGGTGCCACCCAGCCCCTCGGGAGTGCTGCTTCCCCCGGTCTGCCTGCTCGCCGGAGGCCTTGGATCCCGACTCGGTGAGATCACGAAAACGGTGCCGAAGCCGCTCGTCGAGGTCGCCGGTGAACCCTTTTTGGTGCATCAACTCCGTCTTCTAGCCCACCATGGTGCTCACAGGGTCATTCTCTGTGTGGGATATCTCGGAGAGATGATCGAGGAGCGAATCGGTGACCACTTTGGCCCCATCGAGATCTCCTACAGCTACGACGGGCCGGAACTGCTCGGCTCACTTGGTGCGATCCGACGTGCGCTACCCCTCCTCGGAGATCGATTTCTCTATCTCTACGGTGATACCTATCTCCGCATCGATTACGCCGATTTCGCAATCCGTTGGGAGGAGAGTGGACGGCTCGGGGCGATGGCGGTCCTGCGAAACGACAACTCCCTCGAACCTTCGAACGTCATCTTCTCCATCGATGAGGTCCTTCTCTACGACAAATTTTCCAGAACCCCAGAGATGCATTGGATCGATTATGGGCTCGGTGCACTCGATGCCCGGTCGCTCTCCCTGCTCACATCCGAAGAGAGCGACCTTTCGATCCTCTCCACCGCGCTCTCCCATCGCCACCAGCTCTTTGGCTATCTCGCGACGGAACGCTTCTATGAGATCGGGACGCCAGCAACACTTACCGAGACCGATGCCATCCTGCGTTCCATCGATCCAGCGCAGCCGACCTGAGGCGAGCGCTCCGTCGCGCTACCAGCTGCCGCGGTGCTCGGGGACCCGTGCGACGAGTGGAACCATGACCAGCGCGAGGATTCCCGCCATCACCCAGTAGATGTGCGCCTGCATAAGTGCGGGGTCGGTGGTGCGGTTCAAGATCGCGGTGACGATGGAGACAGAAAAGATGATGCCGACGTAGATGAAGCTTGAACGGAGCCCCATAATCGTGCCGACCTCGTCGGGTGCGAGCTGTAGCGAGGCATTCCGCGAGGGAGGGTTTGCCATACCGTTGCCAAGTCCGGTGAACCCAGCACCGACCGAGAGCCAGATATAGGGACCGATACCAAAACGTGGCCCGATCGAGAGCAGGAGCAGACCGACCATCGTGAGGAGGTATCCCACCACCATCGGCAACCGATAGCCAGTTCTCCGAAGTGCGAAGGTCGCTGCGGCTCCCACTGCGATCGCACCGATCCCACGCGCGGTGAGCAGTGTTCCCGAGCTGAGGGCGGGCAGGTGATAGCGCTGTTCGGCGTAGAGCGGCAGAAGGGAGGCAACACCAAATCCCACTATCCCCCAGAGAAGGGTGAGGACGTTTACCACCGCAAACCCCCGCGAACGGATCAGCCGCAGTGGAATAAAGGGATGCTCGCTAAAGCGGATATGGCGGTAAAAACGCCAGCCGAGTAGACCCGCAGCTACCTCGGAGAGGAGAAAGAGCGGGTTATCGATCGAGGTGTGTGCATCTCCGAGCACCGTAATGCCCACATTTGCGAACATCACCGCGCCACTCATCATCACCAGACCCCGAAGATCGATTGGCGACCGCTCGCGTTTCTGCGACTCCGGAATAAAGCGCGCGGTGAGGAGCAGAAGGACGACACCGATGGGTACATTCACATAGAAGATCCACCTCCACGAGAGGAGCCCAACGATGATGCCGCCAAAGATCGGACCGGCGACCTGACCCGTTGCCGCCACCGTGGAGAACAGTCCAATCGCTCGGTCACGGTTTTTACCAAAGTGCTCAGCGACGATTCCCGCGGCGCTTGGCTGCAGTCCCCCGCCGCCGATCGCCTGGATGGCCCGCAGTGCAATGAGGAGATAGATGTTCGTTGCCAATCCGCATGCCAATGATGCGAGGGTGAAGATCGCGACCGCTACCAGAAAGACGCGGCGGCGTCCCAACTGATCGCTGATCCTGCCGGCGATCGGCATAGAGATGACCGAGCCGAGGCTGTAGATGGTGATCGTCCAGCCCACCCAGTTGATCGATGCGCCGAGACTGTGATGAATAGCGGGCAGGGCAGTTGACACGATCGAAAGGTCGATAGAGCCCATAAAGAGGGCTAGTGCAACGATTCCAAAGATCAGCCATGGGTTGCGTCCGCCACTCTGGGCTACCTCCCCGCTCGTCGTCTCTCCCGCGGACGACCCCGCCACTAGCTGTTTTGGGTGGCCTCGGCGAGACTCCGCTCTGCGGTATTACGGAGCGCGTCAAGACTCGACCAATTGTTGTTCCATCCCAGCGAACGGATCTTCTGTGAGGAGAAGCGGACGATCGGCACGTCGCCCCTCCACCCGCGAGATTCCGAGCCAAAGAGAATCTCCACCTCGTCGAGTCCCATAACCTCGATCACGAGCTTCGCGATCTCTGTCACCGTGACGTACTCGTCGGTGCCGACATTAAAGACGTCATAGGGTGCTTGACGACGTGACTTCATCAGAAACAGCGCGTCGAGGATGTCATAGACATGCACGTATGACTTGCTCTGGGTGCCGTTACCCATTACATCGAGATGGTGGGGATCGACCAACAACTTGCGGACAAAGTCATACACGATGCCATGTGTCGACCGAGGACCGACCACATTGGCAAAGCGAAAGGCGACACCCTCGATATCGAACATGTGACAGTACGCGCTGACGAGTCCCTCACCGGCAAGTTTGCTCGCACCATAGGTGGAGACCGGTTGCAGCGGGCCGTAGCTCTCATCCACCTCGCGATGGCCGAGATCGCCATAGACGCCACTCCCGGAGGTGTAGGTAATTCTCCCCACACCCAAAAGACGCATCGCCTCAAGGATCTGGTTGATGAGCACGGTTCCGAGCCGGTAGTCGACGGTTGGATCATTCACCGCGGCGGCGATATCGGCGTTTGCCGCGAGCTGAAAGACATGATCGGCTCCGCGCATCGCATCGATCAGCCGCTCCGTGTCGACGATGTCACCCTCCACCAAGCGAAAGCGTGCATCAGGAAGAAAGGGATCGAGATGCCAGCGCTTCCCAGAGAGAAAGTTGTCATAGACGACAATCTCGCAGTCCTCCTCCTCACGCAGAAGTCGTTCTACCAAGTTGCTGCCAATAAATCCTGCGCCGCCGGCGACAAAATAACGAGTCATAACGTCTCTCTTACCCATCTCGCCATCTCGCAGTCGCCACGCTCGGTTGAGGTGCGGCGCATGGAGGGGGCGCTCTCTCGAAGTTGCGGAGTAAACCTACCCGATCGGCTCAAATTGATCCCGTTCAGGGTGTAATCCTCCGGCAACCCGCGCCTCTTAGCTCTGCTCACCTCGAAGCTGCGCGATGGTCGCCTCGAGATTGCGGATGTGCACATCCTTGTGACCGAGTTCGTCGGCGCACATGCGCTCCAAACGCTTCACGTAGCGACGCTGCAGGTCAAGATCGAACTGAAGGGAGCGGAATTCGGTCGCTCGGACCTCCTCTTCCTCCTGCCAGAGCGCAAAGAGCCGCTCGAGCTCGTTGTTACGCGCGACCAATCGTGTGATCTCGCTCTCATCCATGTGACCGCTCCCTCTCTTGGGCTGCGATATCGCGTGCAACAAGGCACTCAATTAATGATGACCAAGACTTTGGCGCCTCCGACGAGCCCCACCTGCTCAGGTGCACGGGAACCGACGCGCCGTCGGCGACACCGAGATCACAGATAGGTGTGCGGCTACATGTCTTCGTGACGAGTTCGCCAAGAGATGAATCCTCCTCTGGGTGAAGATCGACGATGAGATCAAAGCGCAATTCACCAGAGACAAGACGCGGGCGAAGGTTCGCCGGATCGATCGCGTCAATGACTGCGACTCCCTGGCGACACAAAATCTTGTTCTCTACTGGGGCCGATGGCGCGAGCAAAGTGAAGTGCACGCGCGGGTCCTCAATGAGTGAGGAGCCCAATCGATGTGCAAATT
>CAIMWD010000125.1 GCA_903845085.1 uncultured Acidimicrobiaceae bacterium | reverse complement strand
TCCATGGCAAAGGGATTTAACTCGGCAAAGGCTGCCTACAACGGGCTACTCTCGGCGCTCCTTGCGGAGCACTCCTTCACCGCCGCAGAAAATTCAATCGAGGGTACGCGGGGATATCTCTCGGCAGCGAGTAGCGCGGCCGATACGGATCGCGTGCTCGAGGGCAAATTGCGGCGCGTCGGTGCGCACGAGGCATGGGATCTCTCGCGTCTTACCGACGGTCTCGGCGAGCGCTGGGAGGTAGAGGCGATCGGATTCAAGCCTTACGCCTCTGGCGTCGCGACACATGCGACGATCGATGCGGTCCTTGCGCTGCGACGTGAACTGGGCCTTGCCCCCGACGCCGCTGGCGAGGAGGTAGATCGAGCACTCGATCAACTCGCGACGCTCACGCTAACCATTCCACAGCGCTCCATGCTGTTGCCACGCCAGCGCGAGATCGCGACGCCGCTCGAGGCCAAGTTCTCTATGTATAACGTGGCCGCCATCGTGCTCACCCGCGGCCACGCGGGGCCGGGTGAGTATGACGCACGTGCGCTCGTCGATCCGACGATCATCCGAATGCGCAACCTCATCGAACTCGAGGGAGATCCAGCGCTCGAGCAGGGTTCTGGACGACTCCGCGCCACGTTACATGATGGCCGAGAGATCTCCCTCGTGATCGAACACGCGCTCGGGACGAAAGAGGTGCCGCTCGATGACGCGGCGCTGCGGGTGAAGTTCTTTGATGGTGCACAGGGGGTGTTCTCGCTGGAGCACACCGAGCACCTCTGTGGCATTCTCAGCCGTATCGACCAGATTGACGACCTCAACTCGGTGACGGAGGAGCTCGCACGGAGGTCGTAGCGCGCAGGTTCTACTCGCAGCGCTATCGGCCGGGTTATTTTCTCCTGGAATTGCACCATGAGAGCGCACGAAAAAACGCCGCACGGATGTGCGGCGTTACGAACGAGTGGGTTAAGAGGCCTGGCGACGCTGGGCGAGTCGGATGCGGCGCATCCGCCGGCGCTCCTCTTCGGTCGCGCCACCCCAGACGCCGGACTCTTGGTTTGAGGTGAGGGCAAATTCGAGGCACTCGGTCTTTGCCTCACAGAGCGAGCAGACCTGCTTGGCACTTTGGATCTGCTCAACTGCGGGACCGGTAGAGCCAACCGGAAAAAAGAGGTCGGGTTCCATCTCCTGACAGGCGGCACGACCACGCCAATCTTCGCTATCCCACTCCACCGAACGATTCCATATGAGGGCCACTGCGCTGCTCCTTGGTTATTACACCTTGCATCGCCCACGATGCGCGATTCAGCTGCGTACCGCTGTGGCCCCCCGCAGTGACACGCAGTTGTCGCACCGATGACGGTCAACACTGACTGACGCTCAGAGACTCTATGCCCGTCTTCTGTGGGAGGCAAGGATTTTTTCTCAATCATCGGTCGGGTGCAGGTTCGTTGCCTACGACCCAGGGCGAACAATCGCATCAGGCTCGCGGTACTAATGTTCCCTTGGCTATTCCACCAGTTCCCGTGCCTAAAAGGGGCCCCACTTGCTCTTTCCCACGATCGACTTCGCGATCTTTTTCGCCGTCGTATTTCTGGGGAATTGGCTGCTCAAGCCCTATGTACGGAGTTGGAAGTGGTTCATTCTCGCGGCCAGCTACGTCTTCTATGGCTGGTGGGACTGGCGATTTGTCTTTCTGCTCGCGTTCTCTACGTTGCTGACGGTCGGGGGAGGCGAGGCGGTCCATCGTGCGAGGGATGAACGCGGTCGCCGTATCGCACTCATGGTGACCGTCGCGAGCGAGCTCGCGCTCCTCGGGTGGTTCAAGTACGCCGGATTTCTCTCGCTGGCGTTAGACAACATCGCTCAGGCTCTCGGGAGGCATTCGGCGCTCCTGACGCCATTGCAGGTGACCCTCCCCATCGGGATCTCCTTCTTTACCTTCATGGGGCTTTCGTACGTCATCGACCTCTACCGGCGTGAGCTCGTGCCCTCACGCCCGCTGGATGTCGCGGTCTTTGTGGCCTTCTTCCCCCACCTCGTCGCTGGTCCAATCGTCAGAGGTGCGGACCTCCTGCCCCAGATCGGCCATGCGGTCGACCGCGAGGTGCAGCGCGTCGATCGGACACAGGCAGCGATCCTCATCTTTGGTGGACTTTGCAAGAAAGTAGTGATCTCGAGCTACGTCTCCTCGGCGATAGTGGACCCCGTTTTCGCGAACCCTAGATTGCACACCGGCCCCGAGATCTTGCTGGCGGTCTATGGCTATGCAGTGCAGATCTATTGCGATTTCAGTGGCTACACCGACATTGCGATTGGGTGCGCGATGTTGCTGGGCTTCCACTTCCCACAGAACTTTGATCGCCCCTACCGTGCGCGCTCGTTACAGGATTTTTGGCGTCGCTGGCATATCACGCTCTCGATGTGGCTGCGTGACTATCTCTACGTACCACTCGGTGGAAATCGCGGATCGCGGTTGACGACCTACCGAAACATCATGATCACCATGGTGCTGGGAGGACTCTGGCACGGTGCCGCGTGGACCTTTGTGATGTGGGGAGCGCTCCATGGTTCGGGTCAGTGTCTTGGCCACGCCAAGCGGTCGTGGCGGCTCTCGCACGGGCGTCCAGCGCAGTCGGATGCACCCGGCGCGGTCATATTCCAGCGGGTCATGACCTTTCAAGTTGTCTGCCTCGCCTGGCTCTTTTTTCGTGCCGACACAATTCAGAGTGCTTTCACACTCTGCCATCGGCTGCTTCTCGGATGGGGGGAGCCCGCACCGCTGGTACGGGCGCCGGTGATCCTTGCAATTGTGGGAGCGCTCGCTCTCCAGTATCTTCCCCGTGATCTTGGTCTCCGACTACGCGATGCATTTGGTGCACTTCCTGCGCTCGGACAGGCGGTCGCGCTCGGGCTCTTCCTCTTGGTGATTACGACGCTTGGCCCGGCCGGCGTCGCACCCTTCATCTACTTCCGGTTTTAGCGAGCGACGATGTCATCCACCCATACGCCGATGTCGCCGGAGAGGTTCGACGAGACGGCGACCTCAGCGGCATCGGCGGTGACGGAGACGGTGCCTGAATTGGCGACTGGTCGAACATCCTCGGGTCGCGCGCTGTGGCAACTCTTCCGAGTTGGACTGCTTGGCTTTGTGCTCTGGTTCGTTCTCGACGCGAGCCAACTCATGACAAATGCGATGAACAGCCCCTACGGAACACGCCGAAGCGTGGCGATTGCACTTCTGCGACCGGTGATCGCCGTGGAGGGTCCCTTTCACGTGGGGGCGATCGTGGAGGAGGCGGACCACCTCCTGGGTCGTGATGCGCCACTCGCCATAGCGCCGCCGCCGTCGCCCTCCGCGACCATTGCGACTCCTCTCCTTGCTGGACGCGCCGATCCCTTTCAGAACGCGCTGCTGGGACGCCCAATCGGCTCGATTGCGACGACGCTAACTCCGCTGCCACTGGTGACCTTGGTCCCGCCCTCGCCCGCGCACCCCCTCACGGTGCTCTCGGTCGGGGACTCATTAGGTCAGGATCTCGGCATCGGGCTTGGTGACGTGATCGGCGCAGACGCCAACGTGCGCGTGGTGCAACTCGCACGCGAATCGACCGGACTTGCCGATACGCGCTATTACAACTGGCCCGATCAGATCGCGAGCGAGCTCGCTACCTATCATCCTCAGATCGTAGTGATGATGCTGGGTGCAAATGACTGGCAGAACTTCCGCACGGGACACGGTGCACAGGCCTATCCGGGGACATCCTTCTGGCGCACCCGCTACGCCGCACGTGTCGCCAAGGTGATGGCCGAGGTTCGCCTTGCTGGGGCACATCTCATCTGGGTCGGGCTTCCGGTCATGGGACCGGCGAACCCCTTTCCCGCAGCAGCAGCACCGACGCTGAACGCGGTCTATCAACTCGAGGCGCGTCAACATCTCGGCACGACCTACTACTCGACCTATCGGCGATTTATGGATGTGACGGGCCAGTTCAACGAGTATCTGCCTGGCCCTGGCGGCGCGTATCAGATGATCCGATCTGCCGACGGAGTCCATTTCACCGATCCGTGGGGCGATGATCTGCTCGGTCACGATGTCGCGATCTATATCAGTCGCCACTTCCATCTTCGCCTCCACGTGGGATAGCGAGGAGGGCGAGAGAGCAGAGGGACCGGTCACAAAGACCGGTCCCTCTGCTCTGATACAACGATCGGCGCTAGTGGGCGGTGTTGACGCGCTCGCGCTCAATTGCCGCGAGCACCTCGACCTCTGCGGCCGCGCGATCCTCCCAGTGCAGCTCTTTGACCATCTTGCCCGGTTCGAGCGCCTTATAGACCTCGAAGAAATGCTGGATGATGCCGCGCTGATGGGCGGGGATATCGCTGAGATCTTGAATATGTGTGTATCTGGGGTCGGTTGCCGGCACGCAGATGACCTTGGCATCGGGACCTTTTTCATCTGTCATCTGAAAGACCGCCACCGGTCGTGAGAGCACGAGGCAGCCGGGGAAGGTCGGCTCCTCCAAGATGACGAGCGCATCGAGTGGGTCACCGTCCTCGCCGAGTGTGTCTTCGATGTAGCCATAATCAGTGGGGTAGGTCATAGAGGTAAAGAGCATCCTGTCGAGCCGGATCCGGCCGGTCTCGTGATCAACCTCATATTTGTTGCGTTGACCCCGCGGGATCTCCACCAGCACATCGAATTCCATCATGGACTCCTTTATCTTCCCGACACCAGTCGTATCGGGAGCGAACCATCGGTCAAATATAGGCGCTGCTGACTACCTCACGGTCGAGCGCCACTCCCGGAGAATTCACTCATTTAGCGGGCATGGGGAGAGCCACGACGTAACAATTCAACCATCGGTGTGCGCAGATCTCGATGGGTCACCAGGACTGTGTCGTCGAGGAGTGAACCAAGGTCGATGCGTGCGGAGATATACCCCGCCTCCTCCGCGATAAGGAGCCCGGCGCAGAGGTCCCAAGGCATGAGGCCGCACTCGTAGTACGCGTCGAGGCGCCCCGCTGCGACCCAACACAGATCGACCGAAGCGGCCCCCTGGCGCCGGATATCGCGCACTCGCGGAAGGAGGTGGGTGAGGAGTTCGGCCTGCTCACGACGCCGTTCGGCGAGGTAGTGAAATCCGGTGCCGACGAGCGCCTCGCTAAGAGGAGGTGCCGTGTGGGCGGTCGTGAGGGGCTCACCGTTCAGCGTCGCCCCAGCCTGTTTGGCCGCCACAAAACTCTCTCTGCGCACGGGGTCATAGACACATCCCGCGAGCGTGTGTTCCTCGGAACGTACGCCAATTGATATCGCGTAGGAGCCGTTGCCGTAGAGAAAATTCGTCGTTCCATCGATGGGATCCACGACCCAGGTGAGCCCACTTTCCGAGTGGTCCGCAGCGCCCTCCTCGGCGAGAATTCCGTCACGGGGTCGTCGCCGACGGAGCTCGTTCACGATCAGCGCTTCAGTTGCGCGGTCTGCCTGAGAGACGAGATCGGTGGCGGAGCTCTTTCGATCGGCGCCGGCCCGGAGTCGCGCACGCGCTCCCTCGCCACCCACCATCTCGGTGGCGAAGTCACCGGCAAGATGGGCGATCTCGGTTGCGATCACGGATAGCTCGCACGGGGTCACCTGATCCCCCTGGTCGGTCACCGCCCTCTCACCAGGGGTCGATTGGCTCCGCCGGCCGGTCGAAGTGCAGTAAGGCGGGAGAGCCGTGCGACGAGAATCTCCATGACAAGCTCTGGCGGCCATGCGATGCGTCCACGAAGATCAAGATCAGCATCAGCAAGGAGTTCGATCGCCTTCGCGACACCAACATGACCAAGTCGTCGTGCCTGACGTAGCGCCTTCCCTGCAGGATACGCGCTCATCCCCACGAGGCCCGCTGCCTCCGCCTCGGTGACCGTCTCCTCGCCATCGAGGCGCAGCATCGCCCCAAAGTGGCGATGCAGGGTCGCAATGATCTGTAACGGATGTCGCTCTCCGGCCGAGATCATTCGGGAGAGGACATTCAACGCACGCGCGGTGTCGCCCGCATCGATCGCATCGGTTAGGTCCCACGGTGCCACCGATCCCTCGGTCCCGAGAAAGGGCTCGAGCTCCTCGAGCCGGATCATCGATCCGGGACCGTAGGCGGCGCCAAGCGCTCCGAGAATCCCCTCCAGCCGAGCGACATCTTCGCCGAGGTGTGCCTTCAGCCGGACGAGCGCTGTGCCGTCGAGACGCACTGGTGCCCCTTGGAGATGTGCATGGAACCACTCGTCACGACTCCGTGCATTTGCACCCGCCTCCGCAGCGATGACCCCGCCAACGCCAGCGAAGGCCTTTCGCAGCGCTGGCGTCGCCGATCGACCGGAGACCACGAAGATGAGGACGGTGGTGGTGAGCGGTTCCTTGAGGTAGGCGAGGACCTCTTTGGTCTGTGCGGCATCAAGTTGGGCACCATCGCGCACCACGATGAGGCGGTAGTCCGCAAGAAAGGGAGGCGTGCGACAGGCATCAAGTACTGCACCGATCGGCAGTGGCTCCTCCTGATTCGCGCCAGCGTACTCCTCAACGATGACGCCATCGAGTGCCGAGAGTCTCGTGAGCTCCTCAATCAGGGCGGAGAGCTCCTGGCTCACCAGTCCCGCGTCCTCGCCGGTGATGAGGTAGGCGGGCGAGGGGAGCCCGTTGTGGTGATGTGGCGTCGCGCTCATCGCAATTCGAGGGGTCGACGAGCGATCGCAGAGGCCAACATCAAAAGAGTCGCGAGGTGAGAGCGCGTCGGAATCGCGCCTTTCGCTCGTCGGTCTCCTCCATCGCCTCGAGGAGGTCTATGAACTCCTGACGGTGCTCCTCTTGATCTTTGACAGTCTCGAGTAGTTCGGTCAGGCGAGCGTCGACGCGCGCGGTGTCGGCGAGGATCGCCGCATCGGGCATCTCGCTCAATCGTGCTCGTGCACCGAGGTGACGACTCTCGGGGGTCTCGGGAATTCTTGCGAGCAGCGCGAGCGCCTCCTCCGCGCGGGCGGAATCGACGAGCAGCGCCGCGAGCGCCAATACCGCCGCCTCATGCCCAGGATCGAGTGCGAGTGCTTGACGAAGCGACTCCTCATCCCCAGCAGCTACGAGGAGATCCAACTCGCTTGGACCAGCTACCAGCCGTTCAGCAAATGCACGGATCTCCGCCTCAGGGACAAGCCCCATAAACCCATCGGCGATCGCACGTTTCGCGATTGCGAAGACGGAGGGGATCGACTGGACCGAGAAGGTTGCCGCGATTTTGGGGTTCTCATCGACGTTCACCTTGGCGAGGGTGACGCCCTCGGTCTCGTCGATGACACGTTCAAGAAGCGGGCCGAGCGTCTTACAGGGACCGCACCAGGGGGCCCAAAGATCAACGACAACTGGCTCGTGGTCCGAGCGCCCCAGCACCTCGGTCTCAAATGTCGCATCCGTGACGTCGATGTACATCTCTCTGACGCTATCGGCTCCGCGGAGAATCTGTCGCTTACCTCCCAGCTCCCCGCATCTCGTTGGAATGATCAGGCGACAAAGTACTTCGCACGGGGGTGGTGGCAGATGATCGCCAGCGTGGTCTGCTCGGGATTGAGTTGGAAGCCCTCGCTCACGGTGACGCCAATGCGCTCGGCCTCAAGAAGAGCAACTACCTTCGCGTTGTCCTCTAAGTCGGGGCAGGCGGGGTATCCAAAGGAGTATCGACCGCCGCGGTAACGCTGTCGGAAGAGCCCGAGGAGGTTGGGCCCATCCTCGTTGACGAACCCCCACTCCTCGCGGATTCGGTGATGCCAGAGCTCCGCAAGTCCCTCGGTCATCTCCACCGAAAGGCCGTGAAGCGCAACGTAGTCGAGGTAGCGATCCTGTCCAAAGAGCTCTGCCGCTGCCTCCGAGGCCCGCGCTCCCATCGTGGCGACCATGAAGGCGGCGTAGTCGATCTCACCCGATTCACGCGGTCGGAAGAAATCAGCGATACAGAGATAGGGCTCTACTCGCTGGCGTGGAAGAGAGAATCGTGCCAATTCGTGGGAGCGATCCGTATCGGCGTAGATGATGAGATCTTCGCCCTCCGAGTTTGCGGGGAAGTAGCCATAGGCGACCTGTGGCACCAAGATGTCTGCCGCCTTCGCCTCACTCAGACGCTGTCGCAGCTCCGCGCGTACACGGTCTTTGAATTCGCCATCGCTCTCGCCCGCGTTTGGGCGATAGCCCCACTGATTACGAAAGAGTGCTGTCTCGTTCAGATAGGTCGCAATCTCATCGAGTGGTATTCCCTTTGCGACACGACTTCCGAGAAAGGGTGGCACAAAGATGGGATTGTCGAGCGCCACCTCCGGTGACCGATCCGGCAGCGTCGCGGGGTCGATCGTCTTGCGGCGCTCCGAGTTTCGCTGTGGAAGGACGCGACCGGAGAGCTCCGTGCCAAAGGTGGGATCATCGGTGCCCGAAGCCTTGATCTCCATGAGACGCGAGATGGTGGCGAGGCCCTCAAATGCATCTTTGCCATAGAAGACACGGCCCTCGTAGACCTCGCGGAGATCACGTTCGACATAGGTACGCGTCAGCGCGGCTCCACCGAGCAGGACCGGGATGTTGGCGACCTCTCGTCGGTTCATCTCCTCCAAATTCTCCCGCATGATAAGCGTTGATTTCACCAAGAGACCACTCATGCCGATTGCATCAGCGTTTACCTCGCGGGCCTTCTCGATCATCTCGTTAATGCTGACCTTGATACCGAGGTTGTAGACCTCGTAGCCATTGTTAGTGAAGATGATGTCGACGAGGTTTTTACCGATGTCGTGTACATCCCCCTTCACTGTTGCTAATACGATCCTTCCCCGCCCGCCAACGTCAGCACGCTCCATGAATGGTTCGAGCGTCGCGACCGCCATCTTCATGGTCTCTGCGCTCTGCAGAACAAAGGGAAGCTGCATCTCGCCGGTGGCAAAGAGCTCACCAACGGTCTTCATCCCGGCCAAGAGCACCTCATTGACGATGGTGAGCGCACTCATCGATTCGCGTGCGAGGGTGAGGTCCTCCTCGAGTCCATTTCTATCGCCATCGATGATCCGTTGCGAGAGACGGCGCTCAATCGACCAGTCGCTTCGGTCCTCCTTGACCGCTCCTGCGCTCTCTACTCCCTCAAACTTGGCGATCAGCGCCTGCAGCGGGTCATACCCCTCCCGGCGTCGGTCATAGATAAGGTCAAGGCAGATCTCGCGGGTCTCCTCTTCGATGCGATGGAGCGGAACGATCCGCGCAGCATGGACGATCGCCGCATCGAGACCGGCCTCGACGCACTCGTGGAGGTAGACGGAGTTCAGCGCTACGCGGGCAGCGGGGGAGAGTCCAAAGGAGACATTCGAGAGCCCGAGCACCGTGTAGACCCCAGGAAGCTCCGCCTTGATCGCCCGAATTCCCTCGATCGTCTCGATCCCATCACGCCGACCCTCCTCCATTCCGGTCGAGAGTGGAAGCGCGAGGGCATCGAAGAGCAGGTCGGATGGTTCGAGTCCATAGCGCGTGGTCGCGAGGTCGTAGATGGCGCGCGCGGACCGAAGCTTCCACTCCGCCGTACGGGCCTGACCCTCCTCGTCGATGCAGGTGCAGATAACGGCCGCGCCGTAATCGCGCGCAAGCGAGAGGAATCGATCGAGACGGGTGCCCTCTGCGTCGCCATCTTCGAGGTTGACCGAGTTGAGAACGGCACGACCGCCAAGCCACTGCAGCGCGGTCTCCACGACGGGTGGTTCGGTTGAATCGATCACGATGGGCACACTCGACTGCGTGGCGAGACGGCTCATCACCTCATACATATCGCTGACACCATCGGCACCGGTGTAATCAACGCAGACGTCGATAGTGTGCGAACCCTCACGGATCTGGTCCTTTGCCATGGCCGTCGTGGTATCAAAATCACCCTCGAGCATCGCACGACGGAACTTGAGGGAACCGTTTGCGTTTGTGCGTTCGCCTATGGAGAGGAAGGAGAGCTCCTGATCAAATGCGACAAAACTGTAAAGGGAGGCCGCACCCGGTTCAAAGACCGGCTCCCGTCGCTTGGGAACGAGACCGCCGCAGCGTTCGACGACGGCGCGGAGATGCTCCGGTGTAGTTCCGCAACAGCCACCAATGACCGAGACACCGAGCTCTGTCACGAAGTGGTGAAGGTGCTCGGCGAGCTGATCGGGAGTGAGGTCATAGTGCATCTTTCCCTCCAGCACAGAGGGGAGGCCGGCGTTGGGAAGAGTGGAAATTGGGATTCGCGAGTGCTCCGCGAGGTAGCGGAGTGGTTCGTACATCTCGGCCGGACCCGTGGCACAGTTCATTCCGACGACGTCAGGGTGCATCGCATCGAGCGCACAGAGCGCTGCGGCGATCTCCGTTCCGGGCAACATCCTTCCGGTGAGTTCGATCGTGACCTGGACCTGAATCGGAACAGAACGACCGATCTTTGCCATCGCCCGTCGTGAGCCGATCATCGCGGCCTTGGCACCGAGTAGGTCGAAGCACGTCTCGACGAGTAGGAGATCGACGCCGCCCTCTAAAAGTCCCCGCGCCTGCTCCTCGTAGGAGTCACGCAGATCGGCAAAGGGGATCTGAGCGAGCGAGGGGGCCTTCGTGGAGGGGCCGATCGATCCGGCAACGAACCGCGGGTGCTCCGGTGTGGAGAACTCATCGGCGACCTCGCGAGCGAGCTTCGCAGAGGTAAGCGAAAGTTCATAGGCGCGCTCGGCGATCCCGTATTCAGCGAGCACGACGGAGAGCGACCCAAAGGAGTCGGTCTCGATGACGTCGACGCCCACTGCGAGGAAGCTTCGATGGAGATCTTTGATGATCTCCGGTCGTGTCGCGACAAGGATCTCATTGCAGCCCTCGAAGGCCGGGCCACCAAAGTCATCTGCGTTCAGTCCGAGCAGCTGCAAATTGGTGCCGAGAGCACCGTCAAAGATGACGACACGCTCTTTCACGAGGTCGAGATAGCTCTGCATGGCCTCCTAGGCTATCGGTGCACGGTGGCGGCAACCGCCCCGAGGCTGGCAAGTGCACCTTCGGCAACTTGCGATCGACCCCGACGTCGCATCTCCCGCTCCGCCCAAGTCGCGCACTGCGCGATCAGCGCAGGGTGAAAGCGCCACCTTGCGAGCTGAAGGCGCACCTCCTCGACGGTCGCTCCGAGTTCCATCAGCGTGAGGGCCAGCTGCTCGCCCCGGCGCCGCATCGTCGCATAGCTTCCATTCGTGTCATTGATGAACCGCTGATGTTCGTCGCGGAGCGCGTGCGGGAGGCGGGCGAGATGGCGGGGGGAGAGGGTTGGTAGGAACCGGCGGACGCGAACGACTCGATCGTCGCTCACCGAGACCATGTTGAAGTCGATGGCGCGGGTGAGTGATCGAAGAAAGGCTCCATTTCGACCGGTTCGCTCACCGAGACCGAGTGCACGAGCGGTCTCGGTGAGGTCGACCTCTCCCGGTGAGCCAATTCGGTCAAGCTCGTTAACGAGATGGCGGACGAGGAGCGTGGTGGAGGGACCAAGGATGGGCAACCAATACCGCTCCACATAGATCGACTGTGCTGCGTGACCGATGGCATCGATGATGGGGTCGTCGAACGAGTCAAGGCGAACCCGTGAGTGAAGATCGAGTCCGTGTGGAGTTTGAGACATGGGTCCTCCCTGTCGTGATGCAGCCTGAGTGGCCAAGTGAGATTCATTCCACCCTCTACCTCCCCACCTACCGTGCGCGGGCAAAATCCCGTAGACCCGACACTCATGAAGAACTTGGAATTTCCACAGAGACCACACAGCTGTAACGAGAAGGATGGACAGGTAACAGCTCCAACGTGGAGCGTCAGATGGAATGTGCTCGGTGCACGAGTGCGGTGAGAGAGAGGGTCGAATGGCCTGGTTTGACAATGTCGATAAGGTCGCGTCGCAGGCGCCCGAGACCAACCGACCGCAACGGTCCGGTGGAGTTACCCGAATTGCGACGGTGGCGGTGGTACTCGTCGGTGTTGGCGTCGCTGGGTTCTTTGTTGCACGGGCGGTAACCGGTCCCTCGAGTGCAAACGCCACGGCACCTCTCGGGACTCCCTCATCGCCTCCTGCCGTGGCCGCTCCAGGGATCACGCGCGGCGTTCGTGGGCGTGGAGTAACTGGCACGGTGAGCGCAAAGTCAGCAAACGGCCAGAGCTTTACCGTGACGCTCCGCACCGGAGTGAAAGAGACGGTCCTCGTGACGTCATCGACCACCTTTCGCAAGATCGCCAGCAGCACCCCCACGGCTGGCGCGGTTCCCTCGGCGAACACGGGAAGCTACGCATCGCTCGCACTTGGCGACTCGGTGGTTGTTCTCGGCAGCGCTTCGGGAACCACGGTGCATGCGACGAGCGTCGTCATCGTGCCAAAGGGAGTATCACCGATCGGAAGAGGAGCGGGAGCATTCCCCGGCTTTGTCGGGGGCTCCGGTGGTTCCATCGGCTCGGTCACCTCCATCGACAGCGCGACCAAGAGCTTCGTCATCACCTCACGGCGCACTGGCGCAACGACCACGGTCACCGCCACCGCGACGACCACATTTAGCGCACCCGGGAGCTCCGCTGCCCCAAGTTTCTCCAGTCTCGTCGTAGGAGATCGGGTGATCGTTGCGGGGACTACCTCCTCGAGTGGCAGCGAGACAGCAACCTCGGTTGTGATCCTCCCGGCGGGTGGCTTCGGTGGTGGCTTTGGCGGCCCAAGCGGGTCTGGCGCGACGTCGGGCAACTCCGGTCTCGGAGGATTCCCGGGTTAATGGTCGGATTGACCGCCTACCGTCCAAAATAGATCGAGGCGGCGCGTGATGATCTTGCCGGGAGCGGGAGCGATCGGCCGCGATAGCGGCGCCGTTACGCGGAACTTTTTAGCTTGATCGCCTAGCGTGCGAGCGCGGAGTCGTCGCTGATCGGAATTGGATTGAGGGTATCGGCGACCTCGATGTCGAGTACTCGTGAATAGAAATAGAGCTCCGCCTCTATCGATTGCGTGATCGCCTCTGCCCCGCGGAATCCGTGACCCTCACCGGGAAAGGCAATGTAGGCGGTGGGAATCCCGGTGAAGTGGAGTGCATCGATCAGCCGTTCCGCTTGGTTCGGTGGAACGATCTTGTCGTCGAGCCCTTGGAAGAAGATGACTGGTGAGCGCAGCTCGCGGGAATGGTGCAATGGTGAGCGCTCGTTGTATCGATCGCGCATCTCGGGGTACGGGCCGATCAAGCGATCGAGGTAGCGCGACTCAAATTTATGGGTCTCCTCGGCGAGCAGGGCTGGGTCAGAGACGCCGTAGTAACTCGCGCCCACCTCAAATACCCGGGTAAAGGTGAGGCATGCGAGCGTGGTGTAGCCACCGGCGCTCCCCCCGTGAATGGCGATACGACGGGGGTCCACGCGGCCCCGGTCGATGAGGTAGCGCGCGGCATTCGCGCAGTCCTCCACATCGACTACACCCCACTTACCGTTCAAACGTTCACGGTAGGCACGTCCATATCCGGTACTGCCGCCATAGTCGACGTCGATCAGAGCGAAACCGCGACTGGTCCAAAATTGGATCTCCGGGTCGAAAAGCTGACGAGCGTTTGCGGTCGGTCCACCATGGCTCTGCACGATGAGTGGCGGCCGTTCGCCGGGCGCGCCCTGGAAGTCGATGTTCTTTGGAGCGTAATAGAGCGCATAGGCCTGGGCTCCGTCAGATGTCGGAAAGGCAAAGTGTCGAGGGAGAGAGAGGTAGCCAGGATCGATCGAGAGCGATCGGCTCGAGCGGATCGTGGTGATCTCACCACTCGAATAATCCATGGAGATGACCCCGAGTGGCGTACCTGCACTCGCGCCGAGTGCGACCAGCGCTCCGCTACTCGTGAGCGCGAGTGAGGAGAGGTTCGTGAGCGCATGCGTCGGCTCGTGCACCTCGGCACCGTGGACGATAGCGATCTGGTTCTTGGCGTTCCGCGTGTAGGCGACGATGAGCTGCCCCGCTTGCGTCGGCAGATAGGTCGACTGACCAAAGACCCAGTCGGGTCCTCCACATTCGGCCTCGATCGGGAAACATGCGTTCCCTTCGCGGTCGTAGATATTCCAGAATCCGCTCCGATCGGAGAGGTAGTAGAGCATGCCGTCGGCGCCATAGCGTGGCTGGCTGATCGATTCTTCCGGTCCTCCCGCGAGGAGCCTGTCCTCTCGCGCTCCCTCCGCAAGGGAGCGTGTGTGGAGTTCCGTTCCATCCCAGGGCATGTTGGGGTGGTTCCAGGTGAGGTACGCGAGCTCTGCATCATCGGGCGAGAGGCGCGGGGCGAGATAGAAATCGTTACCGCTCGCAAGAACCTCAACGAGGTGAGATCCGCTGAGCGAGATTCGGACGATCTCATTGACGACACCCCCTGCTCCCTTTCTGCCCTCCACGCCGTGACGCTCGCGGACGCAGACAAGGAAGCGTGCATCGTGAGAGATCATTTGATCCGCGTAACGAACCGAGGCTCCGCTCGCTGCCTCGTCGGTAAGGGGAAGGATCTCGCCCCCGGGTGATCGCAGATAGAGGCGCTGGTCAGCCAGATTAGAGAAAACGAGAATTCCATCGCGCACGCAAAATGACTGACCGCCGTACTCGTGCACCATCGACCGCGCGCTAAAGGGAGAGGGAAGAAGATCCTCCTCCTCTCCCGAGGCACGGTGGACCACGATCACCTGGCGACCGCCCTCACCTGGGCGACGCTCGTTCCAGTAGATGTCATTGCCATCGGTCTGGACCTGGGTTGGGATGACGACCTGCTCCACGAGAAGCTCCGCGGTTATTGGAGATCGCCAAGTGCCATATGTTGCGGTCGTCGTCATCGCTCATGCCTCCTCGACCTTTGCATGCGCCGAGGTCGATCTGAAGTTACCAGTGCTCGCGATGCGTGACCTCGTGGAGCGATCGTCGGACCGCTCGAGATCGATTTAGTGGGTGTGCAGCGGGGTAGCCAAGGGCGATCGCTCCGATTGGCTCATAGTCGGGGGGAATCGAGAATTGGTTGCACAGATTGGCCTCGCGTCCTTGGAGCTGGAAGAAGAGCGCGCCGAGACCGACATCTGCGGCGCCGAGAAGGATCGTCATCGCGGCGAAACCAGCGTCGATCAGCCAGTAGGGCACTGGCCAGGCCTCTGCCTCCTTTTGGTACAACGACGAATTTACTTTGTCATCACGGGAGTAGCGGTCGAGATAGCTCCTGGCGCTCGCGAGCGGAACGATGAGAACAGGAGCAGGCATCAGCCCGGCCGCACTCGCACTCGTCTGGCGCCAGATCTGATCGCCGATCGACTCCCAAAACAGTGCTCGACTCGAAGGTGAGGTGAGTACGAGCAGCTCCACGCCCTGCGCAAAGCCAGCTGAGGGAGCACGCAGCGCAGCGGAGAGCAACTCATCAAGCACGCCCACCTCGACGGGTTGATCCGTGAAATGACGGGTCATCTTACGGGCCCGCACCGCAGCCATGAACTCCATACTCCACGCTACCCAATACAGCGATTGGAAATGTTGACCTAACTGGTAATGTTTAACCCTGGTCGATTATTTCGACGCTAAGTGCGGTGGTCGGGCTCCTCCTGACCGTGAGTGAGAGGCATACGGGATGGCGACGTTTCGAGACCTACTTTCTGAGGTGAAGCAGCAGATCCGCGAGGTTGAACCCGCGGAAGCGGAGGCGCTGCGCGCTACCTCTACCTTTCTCGATGTGCGAGAGGCGGATGAGTACGAACAGGGAGCGATCCCTGGCGCGATCCATCTCCCGCGTGGCTTCCTCGAGGTGCAAATAGAGGGACGTCTTACCGATAAGTCAGTCCCCATCGTGATCTATTGCGCCGGTGGAACCCGTTCTGCATTCGCTGCCAAGTCGCTCGCTGAGCTGGGCTACACCGATGTGCTCTCTATGGCCGGCGGTTTCAACCGCTGGAAGGATGAGGGTCGTACCTGGCAGGCGCCAGTCGTTTTGAGCTCCGATCAGCGCAACCGCTATCAGCGCCACCTGCTCCTCCCAGAGGTTGGCGAGGCGGGTCAGCAGAAACTTCTCGAATCAAAGGTCTTGATGCTCGGCGCCGGTGGGCTTGGATCGCCTGCAGCGCTCTATCTCGCGGCAGCGGGAGTCGGGACCATCGGCATCGTGGACATGGACGTCGTCGACGCCTCCAACCTCCAGCGTCAGATCCTGCACAACATGGATCGAGTTGGCATGCGAAAGGTTGACTCGGCGAAGTTGGCGCTGGAGGCGATCAACCCTGACGTGACCGTTGTTACCTATGACATGCGTGTCGGTGCAGACAACATCGTCGAACTCTTCCGCGAGTACGACCTCGTCGTTGACGGCACCGATAATTTTCCCACTCGCTACCTCGTCAATGATGCCTCGCTCGTGACGAATACACCGGTCGTACACGGCTCGATCTTTCGCTTTGAGGGTCAGGCCACGGTCTTTAACCCGCACGTGGGACCCTGCTATCGCTGCATCGTTCCCGAGCCTCCTCCACCCGAGCTCGCGCCCTCGTGTGCCGAGGCCGGAGTTCTCGGCGTGCTCTGTGGCATCATCGGCTCGATCGAGGCGGTGGAGGCCATCAAGATGCTCCTCGGTATCGGGAACCCGCTGGTTGGACGACTCCTTGCCTATGACTCCTTAGAGGAGGAGTTCCGGACCTTTAAGGTACGTCGCGATCCAAACTGCCCTGCCTGTTCGGAGGGAGCTGAACTCATCATCGCGGAATATGACCAGCTCTGTATGCCACACGTCATCGCGCCACCTACGGAGTCCGCGGCCTAATTCGGATATGAGATTTTGCACGGTCAGCATTCGGCACTAGCGCGCTCCACAATCTGACGATCAGGGTCAAGAAGCGTGGACCGTTCCTGTCTCCGCCCAAGGGCCGTTCCTGTCTCCGCCCAAGGGCAAGGTCTACAAGAATCAGCACTGTCATAACGAAATGGGAGACGCCGTCAGGGGCGGTCAGTGCCTTAAGGAAAGGGCAGTGCCTTAGAGAAAGGGCTGTGCCTTAGAGAAAGGCGTCGCCCCAACTCGATTCAGTACTGGCGGCGGTGTGGTGATATGCCCGCTCGATGAGGCGGGAGCGTTCGTCGCCGAGCGCAAGATCGATAGTGGTCATGGCCATCGCCTTCGCGCCATCGATGAGCGCGAGGTCCGCAGCGGGAGAGGCACAGTGCTGCGCAAAAGCCGCCTGATGGTTAACCGCGGGTAATGCATCGATGTCCAGCGTGGGGTGAATTGTTGGTATCACCAACGAGACATTTGCCATATCCGTTGAGGCGGCGACGATGCGCTCAGATGGCGGTGCGAAGGTACGGCCAAGCGTCTCTGCATTTGTTCGATAGAGCGCTCCCATCGGCGCATCGAGAAGGAACTCCGAATAGGGGGGTGAGTGGAGTGCAAAATCTACAGAGGTCTCCGTCGCAAGAGCACCGGCATCGAAGCAGCGGCGCACCCTTGGGAGCCACGTGCGCAGCCGGTCAAGGGTAAATGAACGGACGTAGTACTTCGCCGTCGTCTCCGCGGGAACGATATTTGGTGCTGAGCCTCCGTTTGTGACGATGCCGTGCACCTGATCCCCATGGTTGGCATGTTGGCGCAGGAGACCAATCGCCACCTGGGCCACAGTGATGGCATCCGCGGCGTTGTGACCGTGTTCGGGAAAAGCAGAGGCGTGCGCCTCAACGCCGTGGTAATTCACATCAAAATGCGTTACGGCAAGGCAGGGCATGCCGGTCATCTCCGAGGTCCAAGGGTGGACCATCATCGCGGCATTCACGCCATCGAAACCACCACGCTCCAGCATCAAGATCTTGCCCCCACCACCCTCTTCAGCTGGTGTACCGAGTACGACGACGGTGAGGTCGAGTTCATCGCACAGCGCCGAGAGGGCGATGCCAGCGCCGACCGCGGCAGCCGCGATGACGTTATGGCCGCAGGCGTGTCCGATATCGGGGAGCGCGTCGTACTCACAACAGATTGCGACGACGAGCGAGCCGCTCCCGCTGGTGGCACGGAAGGCGGTCGGTAGTTCGCAGACTCCCCGCTCGAGTGAAAAACCCGACGCTTCGAGCATCTCAGCGCACCAAGCCGAGGACTGGAACTCCTCAAAGGAGAGCTCTGGCGTGGCGTGAATCTGATGCGAGAGCATGATCAGGTTCTGCGCGATGGCATCAACCCGCGCGATCGCTGTCTGCTTTGCCACTTCAATGGAGGTCGTCACTCGATTACCGCCACGATGTCGCCCGGACCGAGTCCATCGCCGACGCTCACGCGGAGCTCGCTGATAACGCCGGCTCGCGGTGCTCTGATTGGGTTCTCCATCTTCATCGCCTCAAGTACGCAGATGACCGTCTCTTCGTCGACGCTATCGCCGACCGCAACGTCAACGGACATGATCGTGCCCTGCATCGGGGCGGTAACGGTACCGCTGTCGCCGCCGAGCGCGATCGTCGCACCCTTTCGGAGTGCTCTCGGTGCCGGTGCCTTCATTCCAACGGAGCCCTCGAGCCACAGTCGAACCGAGTAACGTCGACCCTCCACCTCCGCCTCTACCGTCGAAAGCGTCCGTCCGTGAATATCGTGGGTCCCATCGGCGGGCAGTGGTGCCGTAATCGAGGTGAGGTCGAGCTCGCTCTCGACAAAGTGTGTGGAGTGGGTCGCACTCTGGAACTGCTCAGAGCTCAGAATGAGCCGTGAGGCGGGGGCGGTAGTGGCGATGCCATCGATCTGAAGTTCATTGAGCGCACGCAGCATCCGCAGGCGTGCCTCCTCACGGTATGGTGCCCACACGGAGATCTTGGCGATGAGGTTGTCGTAGTTGGGGGAGACGGTATCACCGGTGTCATATCCGGAATCGATGCGAACTCCGGCACCTCCGGGCATCGTCATGGAGGTGATTATTCCTGGACTTGGGAGGAATGCGCCTCCCGTTGGATCCTCTGCATTGATCCGGCATTCGATCGCGTGACCGTGTGGCGCGATCTCGTCCTGCGTCAACGCGAGGGGCTCACCCGCGGCGATGTCGAGTTGTAGACGTACGAGATCAAGTCCGGTCACCAATTCGGTGACCGGATGCTCCACCTGGAGGCGGGTGTTCATCTCGAGAAAATAAAAGGCGCCATCTTCGTAAAGGAATTCGACGGTACCCACACCGCGGTAGTCACATCTCGTGGCAAGCGCGATGGAGGCAGCGCCCATCGCCTGGCGGATCTCGTCACTGAGTCCCGCCGCCGGAGTCTCTTCGACGAGTTTTTGGTGGCGTCGCTGCGCAGAGCAGTCTCGCTCGCCGAGCCACAGTGCGTGTCCGAAATTGTCGGAGACGATCTGCATCTCAATATGGCGTGGATGTGAGAGATAACGCTCGACGTACACCTCCTCGCGACCAAAGTAAGCGAGTGCCTCACGCTGAGCGGAGGCGAGCTGATCGGCAGCCTCACTCTCAGCGGTAACGACCTTCAGTCCGCGCCCGCCACCGCCATATGAGGCCTTAATGGCGATCGGCCATCCAACGGATCGCCCAAAGGCAATTACCTGATCGGCGCTCTCGAGGGGATCATTTTGACCGGGCACGCCATGCACACCCGCCTCCTCGGCGGCGATCCGAGAGCTGATCTTTGAGCCCATGAGTTCGATGGTCTCGGGCAGTGGGCCGATGAAGGTTCCGCCGGCATCACCGACCGCACGAGCGAAGGCTGCGTTTTCCGCAAGGAAGCCATATCCCGGATGGACCGCCTGCGCTCCCGAACGGACCATGATCTCCACGATCTGTGCAATATCCAGGTAGCCCGCGTGCGCACTTTCGCCCGTCAGCGCATACGCCTCATCCACGTAGCGCAGATGTCGCGCGGTGGCATCGAGCTCGCTATAGATACCGACAGTAGTAATGCCGAGCTCTCGGCAGGTTCGGGCAACCCTGATGGCGATCTCTCCTCGATTCGCTATCAGGACTCTCTCGAACACGCGCTCCTCGCTCGGCCTAGTCTGATGGTGCACCGACAGATCGGTGACGGACTCTCTCAGAGCGCCCGTTGGGCGCGTTAAGAAGGCTAGTGCGATGCGCCACCTCTTCGTTGAACCAGAGCGGTTTTCCGAGATCGACTCCACCAACCGCTACCTAGTCGACCGCGCTCGTCAGGGGGCTCCAGAGGGCTCTGTCGCGATCGCGGACGTGCAGTCGGCGGGAAGGGGCCGCCAGGGACGCACCTGGATCGCGGAGCCAGGCACCTCGCTGCTGTGCTCGTTGCTGTTTCGCCCCCAGGGTTCCATCGATGATCTCCACCTCATCCCCACGCTGGTCGCGCTCGCGGCGCTGCATGCGATCGAACAGATCGGGGGCGTGACCGTCTCGCTGAAATGGCCAAATGACCTTCTCGTCGGTGAGCGCAAGGTGGCTGGCATGCTCTCTGAGCTCACCATGGTGGGGGGAGTTGCCGTCGTCGTCGGTATTGGCATCAACCTTTTTTGGCCAGAGGGGTTCCCGCCGACCGAGGGTGATCCGGAGCTGGTGGAGCTTGCTGACCGTGCCACCACGTTGGAGCGCGAAAGTGGCCGCCGAATCGATCGACCGCTGCTCACGGAGGCGCTCCTTGATGCGGTGGAGGCGCGCTATGACCTCTTCACGGAGCAAGGATATGCAGAGGAGCTCAGGACCGACTACCGGGCGAACTGCTCCACCATTGGACGTCCAGTGCGCGTAGAGATGCAGGGGGAGACCTTCGAAGGTGAGGCCGTAGGAGTGGCACCTTCGGGGCGGCTTCTGGTGCAAAGCAATGGTCTGCTGCGTGAGCTCGATGCAGCCGAAGTTGTGCATATTCGGACTACCGGTCCATGAGGAGTTGCTGACCCGGCGGTAGCCTCACGATCTGCATCCAGATCATGCCACTCCTCCGAACCTGCGCGATGCCAAGGGTTGACGCTTGCGATCCTTAACCTGCGCAGGCGCCCTCGATCCGGGGAGTTCTCCCTCTCTGACATCGCCAACTAGCCTTTCATTCCATGCGACTACTCATCACCGGCGGGGCCGGATTCATCGGATCGAACTTCGCGAACTTCTGGTCCAAGGCGCACCCGGACGATGAACTCATCGTTCTCGACGTGCTCACCTATGCGGGCAACCGCGCGACGCTTGCGCCCCTCGAACGCTCGGGAGCGGTTCGTTTTGTCCGTGGTGACATCGGTAATCAAGAGCTCATAGAGCACCTCCTGGAGAGCTACGGCATCACCACCATCGTGAACTTTGCTGCGGAATCGCATAACAGCTTGGCCATTCTCGATCCGGCGCGCTTCTATCGGACCAATGTGCTTGGCACGCAGGCACTTGCAGAGGCGGCGCATCGCGTCGGCGTCGAACGCTTCCATCACATCTCTACCTGTGAGGTCTACGGCGACCTTGCGCTCGACAGCGACGATTCGTTTAAAGAGACCACGCCCTATCAACCAAGGACTCCCTATAACGCCTCCAAGGCAGGCTCGGATCACGTCGTGCGCTCCTATGTAGAGACGTTCAACCTGCCGGCGACGATTACCAACTGCTGCAATAACTACGGGCCATACCAATTTCCGGAGAAGGTAATTCCACTTTTTGTCTCTCGGGCAATCGATGATCAACCGCTCCCGCTCTATGCGTCGACAGAGAACCGTCGCGAGTGGCTACATGTGGACGACCACTGCCGCGCGATTGAACTGGTCCTTCAGCGGGGGGTGGTGGGGGAGACCTACAACGTTGGCTCGGCACGCGAGGCGAGCATTATGGAGATTGCCGATGCCGTTCTGGCCAACCTCGAGCGGCCGGAGTCATTAAAACTGATCGTGGCAGACCGTCCCGGTCACGATCGAAGATATCTCCTTGACTCGACGAAGATCCGCACGGAACTCGGGTGGGAGCCGACGGTGAATTTCGAGGAGGGGCTTGCAGAGACGGTGAACTGGTACCGCGACAACGAATCGTGGTGGCGTCCTCTCATCGGCCGTTCGCCCGTGATCGAGGGACAGTGGCGCGGTTGAGCTCCGTTCGTTCACTCCCTTGAGGATCCTTGTCACCGGCTCCGCCGGCCAGGTCGGCGGCGAACTGGTGCAGGCGTTGCATGCCATCCCCTCGGTCGAGGTTATGGCTACCACCCGCGGCCAACTCGATCTCTCTGATGCCGGTGCGATCCAACGTGTGGTTCGGGAATTTGCCCCCGGCCACATCATCCACGCGGCAGCGTTTACCGCCGTTGATCGCTGTGAGAGCGAGGAACAGACTGCCTTTGCCATAAATGCAACGGCAACGGCGCAACTCGTTGCGGTCGCCAGCGAGGTTGGAGCACGTCTCACCTATCTGTCGACGGACTATGTCTTTGATGGCGAGAAATCCACGCCCTATCTCGAGACCGACACGCCCAACCCGCAGTCGATCTATGGTCGCTCAAAGTTTGCCGGAGAGCAGGCGGTCGGCGACCAAGGTCAGATTGTCCGTATCTCGTGGGTCTGTGGCCGTCTGGGCCAGAATATGGTGAAGACGCTGATCCGCCTCGCCACCTCTACGGATGGACCACTCTATTTTGTCGATGATCAGCACGGCTGCCCCACGCTGGTTGCGGATCTTGTCCCGACACTTATCCGACTTGTCCTAGAGGCCCCGTTCGGCACCTACCACGTGACGAATCAGGGAGCTACCACCTGGTACGAGTTTGCACGGTCTGTCATCGCGCTCGCTGGTGGCGATCCAGAGCGCGTGCAGCCCATCGCGACCGTCGAACTTGATCCCCCTCGCCCGGCACCACGCCCCAAGAACTCCGTTCTTGAGAACGCACAGTTGCGGCAGATGGGCTGGCCACTGCTGCCCGATTGGCAGAGTTCTGTCGCTGCCTTGGTCCACGAGCTCACCCAGAGATGAGGCGACACTGATGGAGATCGGCGCGGTCATCGTGAATCACAACGCGGGTGCCTCGTTGAGCGCCTGCGTGGAGAGTCTCCATGGTGCGGGACTCAGGCAGATCGTGATCATCGACAATGATTCGACCGACGATTCCCTGGCGATCGTTGCGCAGATTCACCCTGAGGTCACGGTGGTTAGTACGGGCAAGAACCCGGGATATGGATCTGCCGTCAATCACGGGCGCCAGCTCCTTTCGACGGAGTTCCTCTTCATCTGCAACCCCGATCTTGAGGTGGATGAGCGCGCGCCCGGTTACCTCGTCTCTGATCTGCTTGCCGATCCCCAGCTGGCGATCGTTGGTCCTGAGATTCAGGAGATCAGTGGAGCGATCTACCCCTCCTCCCGTGCCTTTCCTCGGATCACGGATGCGTTTGGACATGCGATGCTTGCGATGTTCTGGCCCTCAAATCGCTTCTCTCGGCGCTATCGACGTGAGGAGGTCGATCCACACGTCGAGGTCGGTTCGCGCGACGACCGTGAACTCTTGGCTCCTCCTCTCCCAGTGGACTGGGTCTCTGGCGCGGCGATGATGGCACGCACGAGTGCATTTGATCAGGTATCAGGTTTTGATGAGGGCTACTTCATGTACGTCGAGGATCTTGACCTTTGTTGGCGGCTACACGCTGCGGGCTGGGGGATCGGTTATGAACCACGCGCGCGGGTGGTCCATCAGGGAGGACTCTCCTCGCGTCGACACCCCTACCGCATGCTGCGGGCACATCATGCCTCCACCTGGCGGTTCGCCCGCCGCTCGCTGAAGGGGCCACAGCGTCTTCTACTCCCCTTAATTGGCGCGGGGATCATCGCAAGATTTGCCATTGCGAGTGTGCGACAGGCAGTGACGGCACACGCTTAGACGATGCATTCGCTAAGGTGATCCAGCCATGTCTCGTAACTCGTTCGCCCGAACTGTCGCCCGTGCCGCCGCGAGCGGTGGCTCAAAGAGCTACCGCAGTCGCCGGCCGATCGGTTGGTACTCACTGATGACTCTGGTCGTCGTCCTCGGTGTCTTTCTGATTGTCTACAGCCGCAACGAGAAGAACCAATCAACGACTGCAGCAGCGCAGGCGCAGGCACCAGGCGCGACGGATCATTGGGAGACCGCACTCGCGTTCGATCTCTGTGGTGCGATGCAGCCAAACCTTGCCGCCAGTACCAACCTCACGACGGTGGGGCTGCGCACATATGGCAATGGTCTGATCGATATTGAGCCAGGCGTGGTTGCGAACTCCGCAAGCTATGAGGGTCAAAATGACAATCTTGGCGTCTTTGCGCTGGGCTACAGCGGCTTAACCATCACGGATACCTCCGTCACCTATCCCGGCAAACTTCCGCTCGCAAACGGCGCCCAGTGCAATGGGCCGCTGCATGGCAAGGGAACACTTGTGGCAGAGACCTGGTCTTCGCCAACGGCGACACCAGTTCGGGTGACAAAGAACATCACCTCGCTGCATCTCAACAACGATGCGATGATCACGATTGCATTTGTTCCCGCTGGCGCCAAGATCCCCGAGCCCCCTTCGAAGGCAACGCTGATCACGACGGTTGCGCAGAACGCGGCGGCAGGTCCGGTAGCGACCACGCTTCCCACCACGACCCTCGTACCGGTGACACCAACGACAGCGCTCTCGGCGACGACCACCACGATCGCTACCTCAGTAACAACGACCATTCCCGCTTCGGCGACGACCTCGTCGACGGCATCGGGAACGACCACCACAAACGGGGTTCCGAGTGTGGGCGCAGTGACCTCAACAACGCTGAAGGGTTAACGCCGCTTTCCGGCTCCCCTCATGCACGCGCTGGTACTTCTTGGAGGTCAGGGAACGCGGCTGCGTCCGCTCACCTATGACCTTCCGAAACCGATGCTTCCGGTCGTCGATCGCCCCATGGTCTTTCAAATTGTGGATTGGCTCGCACGGCACGGCGTGACCAGCGTCGTCTTCGCACTTGGCTTCAAAAGTGATGCCTTCGTCGAGGTCTTTGCCTCAGGCGCCTACAACGGCATCACGATCGTCTGTGCAACAGAGCCCTCGCCACGAGATACCGCTGGCGGGATCGCCTTCGCGGCCGATGCAGCTGGTGTCGCCGGTGAGCGCCTCATCGTGGTGAACGGCGACATCCTCACTGACCTAGATCTGACCGAGCTCATTGACTTCCACGAGCGTCATGGTGGAGCGGCAACGATCGCGCTCACTCCGGTAGAGGATCCTTCGGCCTTCGGTGTCGTCCCAACCGACGGTGAGGGCCGTGTACTTGCGTTTATTGAAAAGCCTCTTCGCGAGGAGGCACCGACCAACATGATTAACGCGGGCACCTACGTGCTCGAACCCTCGGTGTTGGCGAGAATCGCCCGCGATGTACCGGTCTCCATCGAACGGCAGATCTTCCCTGAGCTCGTGGAGAGCGGCGACCTCTACGCAATGCCGTCAGATTGTTACTGGCTCGACACCGGGACTCCTGAACGGTTCCTTCAGGCGCAGCGCGACATTCTGGAGGGACGTCGTCCTCAGGTGGCCACACCTGCTGGTTGCATAAACGAGGCAGGAAATATTCTCGCCACCTCAGCGACGGTGAGCGGGCACGTTGCGCAAGCGAGCTTTGTCGGCGAGGGAGCGGTCATTGGCGATGGCGCACGCGTGGATGCGTCCGTCATCGGCGCTGGTGCCACGGTTCGTGCGGGAGCAAGGGTGTCCTCCTCGGTCGTTATGGCCGGTGCCACGGTGGAGTCCGACGCCTCACTTGAGCGCTCGATCATCGGTCCCGCAGCGCATGTTGGCGAGGGCGCCTCACTGGTTGACACCATCGTGGGTTCCGCAACCAAGGTCGGCGCGCATACGCTCCATCGTGACGATCGCCTGCCCGGCGGAGAGCCTGCTCGCTAGCATGGGTCAATGCGAACGCTCGTGACCGGTGGCGCTGGGTTCATCGGCTCGGCGCTCGTAGATCGGCTCCTCGCAGAGGGCCATGAGGTCGATGTCGTTGATGACCTATCTACTGGCACCCTTGCGAACCTTGCTGCCGCCCGTCAACTCGACGCCCCACTCACCTTCCAGGGGATGGATATACGCGTTCCTGAGCTCATTGAATATGTGCAACGCCGCCGCCCACAGGTCATCTTTCACCTGGCAGCTCAGACCAGTGTGGTCGAGTCGGTTCGCCGTCCGATCTTTGACGCGGATGTAAACGTCATCGGGTCACTTCGCGTCTTTGAGGCGGCCCTGGGAGCCAAGTGTCCGAAGGTCATCGTCGCGGCGAGCGGCGGTTCGCTCTACGGGGAGAGCCCCGAGGGGGCGCCACCGCTTACGGAGGAGGCCTCGCAGGCGCCAAGTTCGCCCTACGCGATATCCAAACGAGCGATGATCGACTATCTGCGCAGCTACCAGAGGCTCTTTGGACTTGAGTTCAGCGTGCTCGCGTTGGCAAATGTGTATGGCCCGCGGCAGCGTTTTTCCAGTGAGGGCGGCGTTGTATCGATCTTTGCGAAACAGCTCAGCGATGGTGCGGCACCGACGATCTACGGCGACGGACTTCAGTCGAGGGATTTTGTCTTCGTCGACGACGTGGTCGATGCCTTCATCCGAGCAATTGACCGCGGTGATGGTGATCTGTGCAACATCTCGAGCGCGACAGAGGTGAGTGTTCGCGCGCTCTATGACGAGGTGGCACGCACCCTTGGGTGCGCGATCGATCCAATAATTGCTCCTGCTCGCGCCGGCGAGCTGCGACGAAGTGTGCTCGCGAATGACCATGCGGCGCGCGTCCTTGGTTGGCGTCCATTCACCTCGCTATCGGAGGGTGTCGCTGCAACCGTTGCCTCTCTCGGCCCACGATGATTGCGGTACTTTCGGGCGGAGTAGGGGCAGCACGTCTCCTCTCCGGCCTCGTCGACGTTGTCGAACCCGAGTCGGTGGTGGCTGTTGTCAACACGGGCGATGACCTTCGCTGGAACACGCTCTACGTCGCGCCCGACCTTGATACGGTCACCTACACGCTCGCCGGGCTCAATGCGACGACGGGATGGGGACTTGAGGGTGAGAGTTGGCGAACACTCGAAACGCTTGATCGTTTTGGAGCGCCCACCTGGTTTGGTATTGGCGATATGGATCTCGCCACTCACCTCTACCGCTCGGAGCAGCTCGCCGCGGGAAGAACGCTCTCAGAGGTCACTGCAGCGATCGCGCGATCGCTCGGCGTTCGGGCCAACATCGTACCGATGTCCGATCAGCCGGTCCGCACGATGCTGACGCTCGACGGCGGTGACGAGGTTGATTTCCAAGAGTATTTCGTGCACCACCGCCACTCCGTGGCGATCTCCTCGGTAAGGTTCGCGGGGATTGAGGATGCCACGGCCAGCGTTGGAGCCCTGGGGGCGCTTGAGGAGGCCGAGTCGATCATCCTCGCTCCCTCAAATCCGATTGTCTCACTGGGGCCGATCCTTGCCCTTGAAGAGATCTCCTCGCTCCTTCGTAGGCGTCGTGATCACGTTGTTGCCATCTCTCCAATTATCGCGGGAGCGGCCCTGAAGGGCCCCGCCGACCGGATGCTGACCGAGTTGGGGCACGAATCGACTGCCT
Organism: uncultured Acidimicrobiaceae bacterium; assembly: GCA_903845085.1. Classification (GTDB taxonomy): domain Bacteria; phylum Actinomycetota; class Acidimicrobiia; order Acidimicrobiales; family Bog-793; genus CAIVND01. The sequence continues at coordinate 1,603 of CAIMWD010000125.1, read as the reverse complement.
TTGGTGTAGCGGAGCTGCTTGCGCATGTTGCGAGCGCCATGGTGATCGACAATGCGGATGCAGCACTCGCGCCCCGGATCGCCGCACTTGGCTATCGGGTCACCGTAAGGGATACGGTGATGCGCGATCGTTCGACCTCCGCGGCACTTGCCGCGGCGACACTCGATCTCGTACAGACGCTACCGATCGATCGCGCATGAGTTTGGAGCTGCGCATCTTTGGCATTGAGGGGCTTCCCGAGATCACGGCGGGGGTTCCACTTGCATCAATGATCGCCGAAGCGGCGCTTGGTCAGTCGCAGGGACTCGAAGATGGCGACGTGCTCGTCGTTACTCAGAAGATCGTCTCGAAGGCAGAGGGACGGGTCGTGGCGATCGACCCAGCCGATCCCGATGCAAAACGTCGCCTTGCCGAGAGCGAGGCGGTGCGGATCTTGCGTCGCCGTGGCGATCTCGTCATTACCGAGACCCGGCACGGCTTTATCTGCGCGAACTCGGGTGTGGACCTCTCCAACGTTGCCGAGGGCTATGCGGTGCTCCTTCCTCTCGATCCAGATCGGTCAGCTCGGGGTATTCGCGATGAGATCCAGCGTCGCTTTGGTTACGCAGTAGGTGTCATCATCTCCGATACCTTCGGTCGCGTTTGGCGCCGTGGTGTTACTGATGTTGCACTCGGTAGCGCGGGTATTGCGGCAGTTGTCGATCTTCGCGGGGGCAGCGATGCACTCGGGCGTGAGCTCGTGGCGACTGAAGTCTGCATCGCTGATGAGATCACCGCAGCCGCTGATCTTGTCATGGGAAAGGCAAGCGCAGTGCCGGTCGCGATCGTGCGCGGAGTAGACCCCTCATGGCTTCGCGAGTCATCGGTGCGAGCGGAGGTTGTCCGACCTGCCACGGAGGATCTTTTCCGGTGAGTTGGCAGCCCGAGCAGGAGGGGGACTGTGAGGTCGTGCTCATCGCGGAGCAACTGCGACGGAGAGTACCGGGAGGCATCGGGACGTACATCCGAGAGCTTGTTCGTGCGCTCGTCGCGAATGAATCAGCAGGGGCGTTGAGGCTTTATGCGTCGCATGCACCTCACGCTGATGATCCGCTGACCAAACTTGGCACAAGACTTACCACTAGCCGCCTCCCCGCTCCGCTTCTGACACGACTCTGGAGTAGCGGTCACCATCAACTCCGTGGTGGTGACCTCGTACACGCACCCTCATTTCTCCTCCCACCGACCAAGCTCACCTCGGTGATGACCGTGCACGACCTCGCATTTCGCGAGATCCCCGACGCTTACGGCCGGCACGGTCTCGCGTGGCACGAGCGCGCTCTCCGGCGGGCCGCTGGTGAGGTCGCACATTTCGTGGTCCCCTCGCGTGAAGTAGCTGATGAGCTCATCGGTGCTGATCTTGATATCGCGAAGGATCGAGTGACGGTGATTGCGGAGGGGGCAGACCACCTTCAAGCGGTCGACGATACTGGCGCTCAGCGGCTCCTCGCGCAGATCGGTGTCGCAGGACCCTTTCTTTTGAGCGTCGGGACGATCGAGCCTCGAAAGAATCTCGTCGGTCTCATCGAAGCACTGGCGCTCGCCGAGTCCGAACTTGGCCAGC
>CAIMWD010000124.1 GCA_903845085.1 uncultured Acidimicrobiaceae bacterium | reverse complement strand
CCTCGGCGCGCACCGTCGCCGCTCTCTGGAACCGTTGGTGCTCGCTAGTTCGCGCTCAGTACCGCGCTGCTCGATGCATCGCGGGAAACGCCATAGCGCACTGACGTCGCATGTATAACAAGCGTGAAGCAGAAGGTAGAAAAGCCCACGCTGGAGAGCAGGATTCCGATCACCCCAAGGTGGTCGATCGTTGCTCGTGGAGCGGGAAGGGTGAAGTTGTCATTTGCGTAGGTGACAAAGAGCGCGATGCAAAATCCGAGGCCTACCGTCATCGTGCCCAGACTCGCAAGCGTTGCCCCGGTGTAGTCAAAGAGCCGGTTCCACCGCTCCCGAGCCTCGCCGGTGTAGTCGCAGAACATCTGCGCCAGACAGCCGAAGAAGAATATGTTGAGTCCTCCGAGGCTGAGTGCCGTTCCGAGCAACATCCAGTAGAGGTTGAAGGTGACGTGGCCAATTCGGATCGGTCCACCCGCAAGTGGAAGGGTCAGGATAAGCCCGAGTGCAAAGAGAACGAGTCCCGGCTTTAACGCGAAGAACTCTGCTTTGTAGATAAACATCGCTCGCAGATTGATCCACGCAGCCTTAAAGGGGGAGAACCAACCGGAACGTTTGTGATGCGAGAGTCGGCCATCTCGGTCTTTATAGAAGGTGACGGGAACCTCGACGGTATCGAGACTCATCCGAACTGACTTTAAGACCATCTCTGACGCGTACTCCCATGACTGCGAGGAGAGCCCCATCCGCAGGAGAGCGTCGCGGGTAATACCCCGCATCCCGCAGTGGATATCAGTGAACTTTGAGCCGTAGACGCGGTTGAGAATCCAGGTGGTGAGTGGCGTTCCAAAGTATTGGTGCAACGCCGGCATCGCGCCCTTTTCGATCGATCCCAACCAACGCGAGCCCATCACATACTCATGACCCTCGCGGAAGGCCTGCATGAAGGGAGCGAGCAGCCGAAAGTCGTAGGTGCAGTCGGCGTCACCCATGATGACGTAGGGGGCACGGATAAAGGGGACAGCATCGATATAGGCACGACCGAGGCCGCGTTGAGGAATTCTCAGAACTCGTGCACCGCAACGTTGTGCAATCTCTGGAGTGGCATCGGTTGAGGAGTCGATGATGAGAATCTCACCACGAACACCGGCGGCTTGGAGTCCCTCATGGCACCATCTGACAAAGTCTTCGATAGTCAGCTGTTCGTTCACTGCCGGGATGACGATCGATACCTCGGGATCGTCGACGTCATCCGCAGGAAGCAACAGCTCGGTCACGATTGAAGAGGGGTCGATCGTCATCGGCACTCTCTCACGGGTGCGGTCAGAAACATCTCATCCGAAGGGCTGCGCATCATTGGAGCACCAGCATAAGACAGATCCACCTGCCAGCTTCGCGCCTCCCTCGGAGTTGCTCTCGGAGATCTTCGAGAGGTAGATCCCTCAGAGTGAGATGACGGGACAGGTCAGGGTCTTCGTGATGCCCTCGATCAGCTGCACCTTTGAGACGACCATCTTGCCGAGTTCATGGACAGTCTCGGCCTCGGCTTGGACGATCACGTCATAGGGTCCGGTCACATCGTCGGCAGCGACGACACCGGTGATCTCGCGCACGTTCGCGGAGACTGAATCAGCCATGCCTACCTCAGTCTCGATGAGAATAAACGCTCGAACGCCCACGTCACTCCTTGGTCCAGCCTCGTTGAGGGAGCGGAACCCCTCCGCGCCACACCATACTGAGCCCCCTCGAACGTGGCAATTTAGGAATGGCCTCTCCCTACAGACCGGAGAGATCTCCTTCTACCATGGGGGTAGATGCCGAGTAATCGCCGCAAGAGACCGATCTTTCAGGTTGTCAGCGCTGCGGTCTCGGGGCTGTTCGATCAAAGCCAACCCTTTGGACGTCTGGCGATGGTCCATGTGCTTCAGGCAGCGGGGAGTGGGCTCATCGCGATCTCTCTCGCTGGATCACTCTTCTTCTCCATCTCGCCTGAGGCAGCGAAATCAAAGGTGCTCCTCTACCTCGTGCTGACCATCGCTCCCTTTGCACTTGTCGGTCCCGCCCTTAGCCCGCTGCTGGATCGAGGACAGCAGGCACGTCGAACGAGTGTCGCGGTCGCCAACGGCGGCTCCGCACTCATCTGCCTTGCGATGGCGCGCGACATCCATGATCTCCTGCTCTTCCCCGAGGCCTTTGCTGTCTTGGTGCTGGGCAAGCTCTATGTGGTCGCTCGCGGCGCACTCGTGCCGCAGATGGTTGCATCCGGCGATGACCTCGCAAGTACGAATGCGAAGCTAGCCGTGCTTGCCTCGCTCTCCGGCTTTGCGATCATGCCCTTTGGGATCGGCATCTTGCAGCTCGGTGCACCATGGGTGCTTCGTTTTGGTGTGCTCGTCTTCGGTGCGGCGCTCTTTGCCGCACTTCGACTACCGCGACCGAGCATTCCAAAGGAGCGATCCGCAGGTGACGCCGCACGACATGCTCGTTTTCGTGAGGTGGCAACCGAACGCCGTGCGTTAGGCCTTCCCATCTTTGGGGGCGGTGTGCGTGCATCGGTTAACGCAATGTCGGTCGCGCGAGGATGTGTCGGATTCGTGGCCTTTTTCCTCGCCTTTGCACTGCGCCATGCACACGCATCAACGTGGTGGTTTGGCGCACTCTTGGTGGCGAGTGGGGCAGGATCATTGCTTGGCTCGATACTGGTACCGAGGCTCCGCCGCTATTTCAGTGAACGTTCCATCATTATTTTGGCGCTGACATTGATTGCGGTGGGAGCGCTCGGCGCGGGGCTTATCGGGGGACGATGGGCGCAGATCGTGCTCACCTTTGTCGTCGGCATCGGCCCAACCGGCGCCAAGGCCTCACTCGATTCCATCGTCCAGCGGCAGGTGCCGCCGGCGCTGCTCGGTCGTACCTTTGGACGTATCGAGACGCGGCTGCAGCTGGTCTGGGTCATCGCCTCGCTGTGTGGCGTCCTGATTACCTTTCCGCTTCGCATCGGCGACGGTGTCGTTGCTGTCGTCTGTGTCTTTGGACTTCTCGTCTACGTGACGAGCGGTCCGCGCACCGACAAAGTGCGGCCGGCGGGTACCTTCGTACCACGCCGGCCGTAACTGGGCGCTCGCGTGTGCGAGCGCGGGAGCTTATGCAGTGGCGTTCAGGCGCTCTTCGAGTGCATCGAGCTCATCGATCACCTCTGCAGGAACGTGTGCACCAAAGGTGTCGAAGTACTCACGCACGAGTGGGATCTCTGCCTTCCACTGATCGGTATCGACCTTCAAGAGTTCAGCCATGTCGTCGGAGGAGACATTCAGTCCCTCGGTTGAGATCGAACCTGGAGTGGGAAGGTTTCCGATCGCCGTCGCCGTCGCCTCGCCTCGCCCGGCACAGCGCTCAAAGATCCACTCGAGAACGCGGGAGTTCTCGCCAAATCCTGGCCAGAGGAACTTGCCCTCCGGGCTTTTGCGGAACCAGTTCACATAGAAGATCTTTGGAAGCTTGTCTGCATCCATGCGATCCGCGAAGCTCAACCAGTGGCCCCAGTAATCGGCCATGTTGTAACCACAGAAGGGCAGCATTGCGAACGGATCACGACGAAGGTTGCCGACGGCTCCCGCTGCGGCCGCGGTGGTCTCCGAGGCCATCATCGACCCGAGGAAGACACCATGCTCCCAGTCGAAGGCCTCGTTAACGAGCGGCATGGTGGTAGCGCGACGACCACCGAACATGATCGCCGATATCGGTACGCCGGCAGGGTCATCCCACTCGGAGGCGATCGCGGGATCCTGACTCGCGTAGGCGGTAAAGCGTGAGTTGGGGTGTGCCGCGGGACCCTCCGACTCGGGGGTCCAGTCGTTACCCTTCCAGTCAGTGAGGTGCGCCGGTGGCGCTTTGGTCAGGTCCTCCCACCAGACGTCACCATCATCGGTGAGCGCGGTGTTGGTGAAGATCGTGTTCGCCGCGAGCGTCAGAATGGCGTTGGGGTTTGTCTCCATGTTGGTGCCCGGAGCGACGCCGAAGAAGCCAGCCTCTGGGTTGATGGCGCGCAGATAGCCATCCTCACCGATCTTCATCCAGCAGATGTCGTCACCGATCGTCTCGACCTTCCAATCGGGAAGTGTTGGAACGAGCATCGCCAGGTTGGTCTTGCCACATGCGGAGGGGAATGCTCCGGTGATGTAACGAACCTCACCCTTGGGGGAGGTGAGCTTCAAGATCAGCATGTGCTCAGCGAGCCATCCCTCGTCTCGTGCCTGCGCGGAGGCGATACGAAGCGCGAGACACTTCTTGCCCAGAAGCGCGTTGCCACCATATCCAGACCCAAATGACCAGATCTCACGGGTCTCTGGGAAGTGCGAGATATAGAGATTGTCCGGGTTGCATGGCCAGGGTACGTCCTCCTCGCCATCGGCCAGCGGTGCTCCCACGGAGTGAAGGCAGGGGATGAACTCACCGTCATCGCCGAGTGCGTCGAGTACGGCATTGCCCATGCGGGTCATGATCTTCAGGCTCACAGCGACGTAGGGCGAGTCGGTCAGCTCGACACCGATCTTCGCGATCGGTGAGCCAAGTGGACCCATCGAAAACGGCACAACATACATCGTTCGTCCACGCATCGAACCCTTGAAGAGTCCCTGCAAGATGCCGCGCATCTCGTTCGGCTCCATCCAGTTGTTGTTCGGACCAGCATCCTCTGGATCGGTTGGACAGACGTAGGTGCGCTGTTCCACGCGCGCGACATCACGGGAGTCAGAACGTGCCCAGTAGCTATTTGGACGCTTCGCCTCGGAGAGCTTGGTGAAGGTTCCGGCAGCGACGAGCTCGCCACAGAGTCGGTCGTACTCCTCTGCAGATCCGTCGCACCAGTAGATCTCCTTGGGCTCGGTCAGCTCTGCGAATTCCTTGACCCATTGCAGCAACTTGGCATGTTTGGTGGGCGGCATCTGTAGGTCCCTTTTCTTCAGTCTCCGCGTGTAAAGGACACGCGTTTTTTTAAGGTTGTGTTGGACGATTTGAAGTGGCTCGATGTAGCGCTGAACTTGGTGCATCGCCGCGCCCCCCACGGGCACGTTCCATACGATAACAATCTTGGTAACCCAGAGGTGACGAGGTGTTCACCTATTGGGGACGATCTGCTGTTCATCTCAAAACAAGATAGGACTCATCACTTTTGTAGTCAGTTGACAGCGACGCATCCCTTCGATCGATTTCGCGATCCGGGGCCATCCGAGGTCGGGTTTGGCGCGGTTTGGCGCACCGCCGACCGGTAGTCTTTGGCGATGAGCGGCAACTCCCGTGATGTAGAGGCGCTCCTCGTCAGCGCCATCACCGATGCGCTTGGCGTGGCCCCTGCAGGAGAGCTGTGGGCGGGTGATGACTGTGCGGTGTTGCGACCGTTAGCTCGACCCCTACTTTCGACCGACCTCATCGTGGAGGGGGTCCACGTAGATCGCCGGTGGTGTCGCCTCGCCGATATGGGCTTTAAGGCGATCTCTGTCAATGTCAGCGATGTGGCCGCGATGGGCGGCAGGGCCCGTGCGCTTGTTGTCGCGATCGCCGGAGCAACCGCTGGCGAGGTCCTCGAGATCATGGAGGGTGCACGCGAGGCAGCGGGTTATTTCGACTGCCCCATAGTCGGTGGTGATCTCACCGACGGTGACGGCCTCGTGATCTGCGTGACCGTTTTGGGGGAGGCGACCGCACCCCCGATCCGCCGCGACGGTGCCCATGTCGGTGACCGCGTCTATCTCACCGGACCCCTCGGAGCCTCTGCAGCGGGACTTCGCGAGTTGCGGATGGATGATCGCAGCGGGAGTGTCGTCGCAGAGGCGCATCGGCGGCCGCGGGCGAGAGCGCGCGAGGGAGCCCTTCTTGGCGACCTCGGCGCCTCCGCAATGATCGATTGCTCGGACGGTCTGGTGACCGCGGCGCAGCAACTGGCCGATGCCTCCGCAGTCGCGCTCTGGTTGTCAGAGGTTCCCTCTGCCACCGGTGCTACCGCCGAGGATGCCTGGTGGGGGGGTGAGGACTATGAACTTCTCTTCACCTTTAATCCGCAGATCGATCCTGCGGCCGCCTTTGCTGCCAAAGGACTCGATGCCCCAATTCTGCTCGGCGAGGTCCGTGGCGGCGCTTCGGGACTGTGGATCGACGGTGCACGGGTCCAAGGAAGGGTGCGCTGGCACCATTTCGGCGAGGCGGTGGACCCGTGAGTCATCCAATATCGCGGCTCTACCTTTCGGGTGGCGATCTTCGCGCCGATTGACAGATCCGGAGGACAAAGTCCGTCAGCGGCGCGCCTGATTCGTCAAAATCCATGCCACGCCGAGAGATCCAGTCACGGCACGACGAGCGCCATAGGGCGCGGTTGCGGAGTTACGCGTTCTGGCTCGGCGTGAAGTCGCGGCGCAGGGGCTTGGTGATCTTTCCTGCACGGATACAGGAGGTGCAGACGTTGACTCGACGGTTGCTTCCACCGATGACCGCGCGAACGCGCTGGATGTTTGGGTTCCAACGACGCTTGGTGCGGCGGTGTGAGTGCGACACGTTCATGCCGAAGCTCGGGTGCTTCCCACAGATTTCACAAACCGATGCCATCTTGAACCCGCCACCTCATTCGAAGGACGCACGCCCATGGGCCGCGTCGTCACCGTCTTGGAGCCACTGGGAGAGGATCTCCTCCACCGGCCGGTCTGCAAGGTTACCATCCTTGCCAATGCCTGTGAACCGCGCGGATCGAGCCGACATCGAGTGCAATCGATTCTCATGAGATCGCTCGAGATAGGCCGCCTCTTGGAGATCATCAAAATCTTTCACGCCGCGTTGGTCGCTCATGAGGGAGCGATCAATCAGCTCAATGTCTTCCCGGTCCCCGACGGTGACACGGGCACCAACATGCGCTCGACGATCGATGCGGTGCTCGCGACGGTCGAGGACACGGAGGGAGATCCGTTCGAGATCGCCGCATCGATCTCACGGGGGGCGTTGCTCGGCGCTCGGGGGAACTCCGGCATCATCCTGGCGCAGTACCTACGCGCCTTTGTCGCTGCGATGCGTGAAAATGCAGGCGTCGACGCGGCGGGTCTTGTCCGGGCGCTCGAGGAGGCAGAGCAGGCAGCGCGAGCCGCGGTCGCACTACCGACCGAGGGAACCATCCTCTCGATCGCCGGTGGGGCCGCACGCGCCGCCGCGACCGCGCTCGGGGAGGGTGCGGAGTTTGCCGAAGTCGTTGCTCGTGCAAATGAGGGTGCGGTTGCCGCGCTCTTTGCCACTCCCAGCCAGCTCGCGGTCCTCGCGCACACGGGAGTCGTCGATGCGGGTGGGGCCGGACTCACGCTCTTCTATGGCGCCATTGTCTCGCTCACTGCGCAAGACCATCGGCTTCCCGAACTGCAACTTCCCGAGGGGGTGCGCGAGGTCATCTCGCACACACCACGGGTGATGCACGCGGGATACCGCATCGCCCAGATTGCGGAGGATGCGAACTACGAGGTGATGTTTCTTCTCGAGGCGAGTGAGGAGGCGATGATCACCTTCCGTGCGACCTGGGAGGCTCTGGGCAATTCGATTGTGATCATCGGCGAGGCTCCCATCTGGAACTGCCATGTGCATACCACTCAGATCGGTCGTGCGATCGAGGCGGGTATCACCGCGGGTCGCCCCTATCAGATCCATGTGACCGATCTCGATCGGCAGGTCGCAGAGGAGGCGTGGGTGCGCCATGAACTCCCACGCACCTCACCGAATGTAGGTGCAGGTGCCGCGAGCGCGGAGTGTGCAGTTGTCGCGGTCACCAACGGCGAGGGACTTCGTCAGGTGTTCATCTCGCTCGGCGTGCAGCACTTCATCGAGGGCGGTGCCTCGATGAACCCCTCCACGGCAGAGTTAGTCGCTGCGCTTGATGCCGTCGATGCGCAGGAGGTTCTGCTGCTGGCCGATCATAAAAATGTCTTCGCGGTCGCGCGCGAGGCGGTCAAACTCTCTCATCACGAGATCGCGGTACTCGAGTGTGCCAACGCCGCGGAGGGAATCTCGGCGATGTTGCAGTTCGATGCCACAAAGAGCATCACGGAGAATCGAGCCACGATGGCTGCGCATCTGGGCTCCGTCGCCTCAGGAGAGGTCACCGCCGCAGTGCGCGATGCGACGACTGAGGCCGGTGTAGTCAATCGCGGCGATCTGCTCGCCCTCGATCATCATGAAATTATCGCGATCGAACAGACGATCACGGCGGCGGCGGTCGCGCTCGTGCGCCACCTCGTAAGGGACAACCACGAAATTGCCACTCTCTATAGCGGTGAGGGTGTCTCAATCGAGACGGTGGAGGCGGTCGTGGCCGCGCTCTCTGAGTCGCATCCCCACCTCACCGTCGAATATTTCGCCGGAGGGCAGCTGCATCCGATCTTGCTGGTGGCACTTGAGTAAGCAAGGACAAAAAGCGGCTGCGGATTCGCCGGCACGAGAGGCGATCCTCAACGCCGCACCGGATGAGGGAAACAACGCACGCGGTCGACGGCTCACGCAGCTTGACCATCTCGGCGTGACGGAGCTTTCCGGTATCGGTCCTGCACGTGCACGAGGGCTGGAGGCGATGGGAATCACCAATGTGCTCGATCTGCTCCTGCATTACCCACGCCGGTACGCGGATCGGAGCCACCCCACGGCGATCGCGGATCTCGTGGAGGGGGTGGAGGCGATGG
>CAIMWD010000123.1 GCA_903845085.1 uncultured Acidimicrobiaceae bacterium | reverse complement strand
TTGCCGCCCGCCCATTTCAGCACCGTCATATCGTGCACTTCCGTGATGTCACCACGCGCGAGGGAGCGGAGGCGTTGCATGGATCGGTGCTCTACGCAGAACCAATTGAAGACGACAGTGTGCTCTTTGTGCACGAGCTCATCGGCTGTGCGCTGATCGATCAGCACGGGCATACTCATGGTGTGATCACCGCGGTGCAGGCCAACCCTGCGAGCGACCTCTTGGTAGTGGAGGGCCGTCACCTCGTACCCGCTGGATTTGTTACCGGTCACGATGCGGAACATGTCTACGTCGATGTTCCCGATGGACTCTTCGATGTCTGAGGAGACCGGTGCCTCGGCAGTTACGAAGCCACTCCATATCGCGGTACTCACCATATTTCCGGAGATGATCACAGGATATGCCGCCCTCTCGATCTTGGGGCGCGCACAACGTGAGGGCCATCTCGCGCTCGACGTGCACGACCTTCGCGATGGTGCGACCGATGAGCGCCGCAGTGTGGACGATGCGCCGTTTGGTGGCGGAGCGGGGATGGTGTTGGCGCCGGCACCTATCTTTCGCCTCGTAGAACGTGTCGATCCGCCACGCCCCATCATTCTCCTGGGCCCGGCCGGCCGACCCTTTACCCAGGAGGTCGCACGCGAGTTGGCCGAGGCGAAGCGCCCTTTCACCCTCCTCTGTGGACGTTACGAGGGGATCGACCAACGTGTTATCGACGGTCTCGTGACGCAGGAGATCTCGCTGGGTGACTATGTCCTTGCTGGGGGTGAGCTCGCCGCCCTTGTGGTCATTGAGGCGGTAGCCCGACTCCTCCCCGGAGTGTTGGGGAACGAGAGTTCGTCGATCGAGGAGAGCTTTAGCGAGGCGCTATTGGAGTATCCCCAGTACACGCGTCCCGCTGAATTTCACGGCAAGCGGGTCCCAGAGGTCCTGCTCTCAGGTGATCATGGGGCGATTGCAAAGTGGCGTCTAGCTGCATCTTTGGCGCGAACCCTGACGCGCCGACCCGACCTCATCACGGCTCGTGGGGGGCTCCGTGAGGACGAGGTAAAGTTGCTCTCCCAGCACGGCTATCCTTTAGAGACCACCGCGCCGGCATCGGCAAGGATTTTCAGTGCCGCAAGCAGCGGTGATGCATTCGTTGAGGAGCGTACAGAGACATGAACCCCACCGATCTTGTAGACCGCGATACCCTTCGCGATGACATCCCCGAGTTTCGCCCGGGCGACACGTTGAAGGTGCACGTCCGCGTTGTTGAGGGTAACCGGGAGCGTATTCAGGTCTTCCAGGGAGCGGTAATCCGCCGCCAGGGTGCCGGTGCGCGTGAGACCTTCAGCGTCCGTAAGGTGAGTTTTGGCGTCGGCGTCGAGCGAAGCTTCCCCGTACACTCGCCGATCATTGCAAAGATTGAAGTAGTGACCCGTGGTGACGTGCGTCGCGCGAAGCTCTACTACCTCCGCGACCGTGTTGGTAAGGCCGCCAAGATCAAGGAACGTCGCACTAACTGACCGTGGTAACTCTGCCTACTTTGGCGATCGCTGCTATTGGCTGTCACCATCGCTTTGGGCCGACGGCGTAACCGCGGTGGGTGCCGAAGAGGACCTTGAACGGTTCGAGGCGGAGATCGAGCTTGCGCTCTATGAGGAGTATCGAGCGGTACTCCCGATGTTCCGTTATGCCGTCGAGACCGACCGGCGCTTCTATCTCGCAAATGAGGTGCTGATGGAGCCCTCTGGTGAGGGACCCGCAACCTTTGTCACCATGACACTTCGTGACGCTTGGGTGTGGGATATGTACCGTCCCGCACGGTTTGTCCCCTCAGTTCGTGTGATCACCTTCCGAGATGTGAACGTGGAGACGTTACCCGAGGCTGATCTCTCCTAAGCGACAGACCGGACACCTTCATGGGTCTTCAATTGCCAACGCAACCGGGGGCGCGTCACCGATCGATCCAAATGGGCGACTCATCTCACCGAAGAGGTTGCCGGCGCCGATCTCGACCCGATCCTTCAAGCGGCCATTGGCGACCTGACCTCTTTGGTCTATGACTCACCGGTCATGAGTTTCCTGCGACCACGCCAGATCACCACGCACTTTCCTCTCGATAATGCCCAGAGTGCCGGTCGCGCTGCGTTCGTTGGGATGTTTCAGCACCATCTGCATTTCGGTCTCAGATGGGACACCGCTGCCATCGTTGAGTGAGCAACCCACCGAGATTGGATGGCGAGCGATCCCGCCCTACTTCACGAGTTTGCAGCGGGGGTCCATTCGGGCCGCCGATCTCCTACCGCCCCCCAACCCTGCCAGTGGTCAGCGGTGATGTCGTGGCTGCGTGGAGGGCGACGCCGGCATCTGCGTCGACGAGCCGTTCGATCAGGTTCAGAGGGTTTTGAGCGGGCGAACAGAGGCACAGGGCGTCGCGCCGAGTGAATCTCGAGATACGTCGTCGGTGGCGTCAGAGCTCTCCAACGGTAAGCGTAATTACGCATCGCGCTCTGGTGAGGTCGATTTTGCGGAGATCAGCGCTGATCGCGCGTAAAGCTACTGAGCGGCAAGACGGCGAACGCAGGAAACACGTACCCGGGGCTCGCTCGCGGAGTATCACCTGGCGAGCGGATCCTCGCTGCTCTCGCCAGCATCACGCACGAAACTCGTCCAGTCGCGTCCGTCCCAGTACCGCTCCTCGTGACGTTTGACGACGTCGGGATACCACCCAAAGAGCGCCGGCTGTCCCGTGATGTCAGAGGTAGGACCCTCCATACCCGAGGCGGGAACGGTGGGGACCCACATGGCTCCGGCATCCTCGGTCGCGGGTGCAGAGGCAGCCAACGGGACAGAGATTGGCGTCGCGCCTGTCGGAGAGTATGCCGCAGGATTCTTTGCCGCCGAGGCCTCAATAGATCGGGTGAAATAGACCGCGATCATCTCGAGGACGATTCCAAACGCGCTAAAGAAAAAACAGATGATGGCCCATACGGCGGAGGGAATGCGCCACGGGGTCACCCCGCGGATCAGTCGGGTCCGCTGCGAAAGGCGAAAGCCCGCGACTCCCAGCAGGAGTGAGAGCACGATGTCGATGACGATATGGCTCGTGGGCTGATTTCCCAACGCTGATTTCAAGGTCACCGCGAACAACATCAGGTGTGCTCCAGACAGATTTGGACCGGTCACCTGCGACCGCTCGCTCAATGCTACCCGTTACAGATACTCTCCCTGCCGGCGAGCTTCGCGCTATCGACGGCGGCGACCTTGGTCTCGCCTCTGCCAGCAGGGAGTATGCCAATGGCGTCGCTCCTCACTTCGGCCGAGTGGGACGACAACGAGGTGTGCGATACCTATCGCAATCTCGTGGTGGCACCCCGGGCAGCGGTACTCCTTAGTCGCCTGATAGGGCTGAACCTTTTTTACCTCTGCGGTGAGACCACTCTCGGGATCCTCGGAGAAGGTCGCATCGGGCACGCCACCATTATGCCGGCCAGCTGCCCCTCTGCCGGAGCCGCCGGTTGCAGACGACGTAGACGTTGTGGCAGTAGATCGCCGTGGTCGCACTGACAGAGGTGCCAAATGCGATCGGCCGATGCCGTGTACAAAGGAGTGATGAGTTCTCCGTGGGGCGTCATCCTTCCGCTACGAGAACTCCAGAGCGTCGGAGAGCTTGTTGCCGCAATAGAGGTCGCGCAGCAGGCGGGTGCGCAGGCGGTTTACCTCGAAGAGCATCCGTCGAGTGAACTCGATCCCTTTGTGACCATCGCCGCGGTCGGCGTGGCCACCAAGGAGATCGCCGTGGGGGCACTCATACAAGATCTCATCGGTCGACCGGCGAGCATTGTCGCCAAGCTCCTCACGGGCGCTGATATCGCGCTCGCGGGGCGAGCCTGTATTGGGATAGGTGGCCTCGACAGCTTTGGAGCGGTGCCGGTGCATCGTGAGGAGGCGGTGAACTTGATTACCGCAATGCTCGAGAACGACCAAACCACTTACGAGGGGGCGACCATCCATGCCCCCGACGCATGGAACCTGCCCCGACACGCTCCCGTCGCCTCCGTGATGCCCCGTGTTGCGCGAGTGATGCGCTCGCGAGAGCTTCTCCGTGAACTCTCGACGAATCGATCGATGGAGTCAGCGTCGATCGTGGAGATGAGCGGCTGTCCTCCCGAGGAGTTTCACGCGATTGAAGAGCTGCTCTATAAGCACCGTGCACGAGCCTCACGGATCGGTGTCTTCACCGTGGGTGATCCGCACGATTCACGGACGCTCTCCTTTGTTGATCATCAGTTGGCCTTCGATGCCTGGCTATATCGGTGGCGCGAGATACCCCCAATGGATCTCTTCTCGTCCATCCTCGCTGGGCTGGTGCATCTTCCGCAGTAGCGCTCGCGGAGGTGTGCGAGCAGCTGCCGCGGTAGTTAGTTACGCACTCCGTGCTCGCGCAATTCGGCAAAGCCGGCCATAATCGCGCGGGTTATCGGTCCAGGCGACTGCTTTGTTTCGTCGCCGTCGATCCACTCGATTGGCTGAACGCCCCTGATCGCAGAGGTAAGAAATGCCTCGTCGATGAGCTCTGCTCGAAACCTATTGAAGGGCAGGTCGCGTTCGGTGCCGCCGAGGCGCTCCAACACGAGACCACGGGTAATACCAGCAAGGCAACCAGCGGAGAGCGGCGGCGTATAGAGCTTCCCCTCTAGGACGAAAAAGACATTCGATCCACTTCCCTCGCAGAGGTTTCCCGCCAAGTTGCCAAATATCGCCTCGTCTGCATCACGCTCTCCTGCGTAGGCAAGAGCAACTGCGTTCTCGGCGTAGGAGATCGTCTTTAGCCCAACGAGCGCCCCTCGCTCGTTGCGCGGCCACGGTACTGTCCGCACCTTTGCCAACGGGTCATGATCGACCGCCGCCGAGGTTGCGATGACGATGCTCGGCGCATCACCGTAACGACCAGAGCCCAGCGGCCCACGCCCGGCGGTCACCGTGATCCGAATGCGACCCTCTCGATAATCGAGGCTCGCAAGTACGCGCGCTACGCCCTCTCGTAGTACGTCGAGGTCAACGGGCCCGATACCGAGGCCGGCGAGCGATCGTGTGAGCCGTGTGAGATGGCGCTCAAGGGCAAAGGCGCTGCCCTCGTGGAGCAGGACCGTCTCAAAGGCGCCATCACCGACGACGAGACCGTGGTCGAAGGTGGAGATTCGAGCATCCTCTGGCGCGAGAAGATCTCCGTTGCAGTACACATGCGTCATGGGTGGAGCCTAGGCGCAGGCACTCGGAGCATCACCAATCGCGCACAAAATAGATACCGTTAGCGACGCAAACGACCCTTTATGAAGGGGCGCAACCATGCCGCACGGGGGTGAGGCGTGAGGGAGAGTTCGTCGCCCACGATCATCACATCCTCGGCATGAGTGACACCGATGCAACGCTCATTGGTCTCGATCACATGCACGGAGGCGATATCACTCCGAACGATGTGGCCGACAACCTCGGGTAGGAGACACTCGCGGCGGTTCGTAATGGTCGGATCGAAGGCTGCAACGGCTCGTGCAAGATGATCGAAGATGCTGGGGTGAAAACCCCAGAGGTTCATAGAGACCCATTCGTTACCCTCGAGGAGGACGGGCGACGTTCCCTGAGTATTGACAAGCGGCTCTGCGTCAAAGCGGCCATCTTCGCGCAGCGTCACGGTGTGTTCGGCAATAGAGAGCAGGTTGTCGTCCTCATCAACCTCACAGAGCCCACGGGTGACGCGGGCGTCTGTCAGTACCGTGCGAACAACGTGATAGGCGACAAGGAGATGATGGCTCCGAGCACAGTCGGGGGTGGAGTATCCATCGAGACCTGCCTCAAAGTGCTCCCGAAGCGCGAGAAGCGCCGGCTCGCCATAGAGGTCATCCGCATTCGCTACACCGAAGGGACCCTGCAGGAAGGGCGCCGCAGAGAGAACCGCCTGTGCGGTGCCAGGGACTGCGCCTTGAATCGCGTAGTAAACGGGAAGGTCGTCTGGCCACCGCTCAGCGACATGTGCACGGATCTCATCGAGGATCTCCTCGCGGACGACCATGACGATGCTCTCATACCCGCTTGATTTCGCGGCGATCGCCGTATAGTCCATGATGGCCTGACCCTCTGGGCCGACGGGAGCAAGCTGCTTTAGGCCACCAAAACGGCGGCCAAACCCGGCGGCGAGGATCACGAGCTGCATGGATTTAGCTTATGAGTGCAACGTCGAGAAAGTAAGCTGCGAAGGCCGAAATCGTGTTATGGACCTGTTAGGAAGTAAACCGTGACCAGCGAAAATGCAGATACGACCATCAACGAGGCAGCCGATGACGCGACCGAGTCGCCAGATGAAGTGCTCGCGCTGCCAACCGAAATTGAGGTCACCGACGAGGTGATTGCCGTCCGCACGGAGGCACTTGCCGACATCATCTCCATGTTGCGACCCGCGGTGCAGATGGACGGAGGGGACCTTGAACTCGTGGAGGCCGACTACATCAATGGCGTCATTGAGGTAGAGCTGCAGGGTGCGTGCGGCTCCTGCGCGGTCTCTGGTTCGACACTTACCGATGGAGTCGAGCGCATCTTGAAGGAGCGTCTTGACTGGGTGACAGAGGTCGTCGGCGGGGTCAACGAGGAGATCGATGAACTCGAGAGCGCGGCGATGGGTCGCGGGGCCTATGTGCCCAAGTACTACTAGGAACAGTCCGCCGCGGTTCTCGAAGAGGCTGCTCCGCAACGGCGCGGATGGTGCTCGGGGAAACGCTCGGTGCGATGACGCGGTACGGCAGTAGGCGAGTGAGGAGGTGTCCATGGAGAACGAGATCGATCCAGAGGCGCTCGCAGAATTACCATGACCAATCGGTCGGAGACTCTTTCTCACGGTCGCGGGACTGGGCTCCCTCGGCGTCATCTTTGGTGCGACCTTTCAGCGCATAGAGACTAAAATTCTCAAGACCTTTGGGTCGAGTAATGGTCGCGGCGGCCTCGCCGCACTCGTACCTGGCGCCTACGAGTTTCGTATCTATACCGTCTCAAATTCCATCCCCTCGATTCCGAAGAGCAGTTTTCGTCTCCGCGTCGACGGACTTGTCGCTCACCCTCATGAGTTCACCTATGAGGAGCTGCTCGCGCTTCCCGAGACCTCGCTCACAAAGGACTTCCAATGCGTGACCGGTTGGCGAGTTCCGAATGTGCTGTGGCGTGGGGTCTTGCTCCGCGATCTTTTGGATGTGGTGAAGCCACACGCAGGCGCGACGGGCGTCGAATTCGGCTCCTATGACGGTATCTATACCGAGAGCCTTACCCTCGACGAGGCCCGCCGTTCTGACGTGCTGATCGCCTACGAGATGTTGGGTGCGCCAATTACGCAAGAGCACGGAGGCCCGGTACGTCTCTATGTTGCGCCGATGTATGGCTATAAGTCGGCAAAATGGTTGCAATCGATCTCACTTGTCGCGCGGACGACTCCGGGGTACTGGGAGCAGTACGGTTATGACGTAGAGGGATGGATCGGAAGATCCAATGGGCGAAGCGATACACCGATCGATGCCTGAGGGCCCGTCACGACGGCGAGCCGCTCCACCTGAGCGTACGATCATCCGCTTTGCCGGCGTCGAGCGCCTCACCCACTGGCTGATCGCTGCAGATACCTTCGTGTTGATGGTGACGGGCGCGGTGCTGTATTTCCCCGCACTCTCCTCACGCGTCTCGCGCCGTCTCATCGTGGAGAACGTGCACACCGTTGCTGGCGTGGTCTGGCCGGTCATCCTCGCCATCGCCTATCTCGGCCCCTGGGGCGCTCCACTTCGTGGTGACGTGCGTCGACTCGCCCAAATTGCGCCGAAAGAGTGGCAGTGGTTTCGCGCCTCACGTCGACGCTGGGTGCAGCTCGGAAAGTTCAACCCGGGCCAGAAGCTAAATGCGATCTTTGTGCTCTCGTTCATTACGGTCCTCTTCGGCACGGGGTTGATGCTTCGTTTCCCCTCCCCGTTTGCCGTGAACCAGCGCACCGGCGCGACATTTGTGCATGATTGGCTCGCGCTTGCCCTCGCGGTGTTGGTGGTCGGTCACATGCTGTTCGCCCTCGCACATAGAGAGGAGCTCTGGTCCATGGTGACCGGAAGGATCGATCGTCGCCGCGAGGAGAAGATGGCGCCCCTGTGGCTCGATGAGCTCGAAGCGCGCGAGAACGCAAAGGCAAACAGTGAAGGGTAATCCGCGGTAACAGGGTCGCTAATTAGGCGGCCCCGAGGGGCTAGCGCATCAGGGCCGCGAGCGCACCGTAGCCGATGCGTTTTGCAAGAACCCTCTCCCAATCCAATTTACGGAGGAGTTCATATTCGTCAACGCGGGCACGCCACTGCGGCGTAGCTGCCCGAAGTTCGGATGAATCGATCCCTACGTGGGCCACAATCTCGTGCACCCCAGGGCCGAGTTCTCCCAGCGCGACGGCTACCTCGTCCGCGCTGTTCCCGAGTCGATCGAGCGGCGTCACCGTATCGGGAAAGAGCACGCCGCGTTCAGCGGCAAGTGCCCGTCGTGGAAAGGATGCAGTTGATTGCTCGTCAGATCCAATGAGGCGGATAGGGAGCCGAAAGTCCTCTGCAAGATCGAGATAGACGTCGAAGAACTCTGGCTTGAGTTCGATCGCCTCGGCATGCATGGCGAGGTGCGTGACGTGGAAACCCCAAAGAACCGAGCGCTCGATCTGCGCGCGCCATTCGCGGCGCACCTCATCGAGATCGGCATGCTCCCATACATCATCGACCGTGCGAGGAAACGCGCCGTCACCATCGAGCAGCGAGGGGGCATGGGTGAGCGGCCCCCATCGATAGCGATCGAGCTCTGCGATCAGCGCGAGCTCTACTCCAGTGTCCTCACCCCGGTAGTCCGCCGCTGCCGCGCGCGACCAAGGAGCTGCGATTAAAAGTGAGGCGGAACTGGCGCACTCATCGCGCAAAAGTGCATAACTTGCCTCATTGACCGAATGGCAGAATCCCAACTCGTCACAGGAGATGATGAGCAGGGTCTCCTCGGCGCCGTAACCAAGTTGTGAGGTGATTGAGGCCAGGTCAGTCATGTGGTTTTAGCGGGCCTGAAGGCGGGTCTGCATCGCCGCATCGCGTCCACGAACCTCGTCAGACATGCGTTGTTGAAACTCGGCGATCTTGGTGGTGAGCACGGCATCGCCGGCGCCGAGGATACGCACGGCGAGGAGTCCGGCGTTACGCGCATTATCGACTCCGACGGTGGCAACGGGGATGCCACGGGGCATCTGCACGATGGAGAGAAGTGAATCAAGCCCATCGAGTGCCTTGAGCGCAACGGGAACACCAATGACCGGAAGCGTGGTAACCGCTGCGAGCACGCCGGGCAGATGTGCGGCACCACCCGCGCCGGCGATGATGACGCCGATACCTCTCGCTGCTGCTCCACGCGAGAAATCGATGGTGTCATCGGGGGTGCGATGTGCGCTGAGAACCCGCATCTCCCAATCGATCCCGAACTCTTCGAGCGCCTCTGCGGCAGCTCGCATCACTCCCTCGTCAGAGTCACTCCCCATCACAATTGCGACCTTCATGGCACCATCTTTCCTGTCATTGAGGGCTGCTAATCCATCGAGGGTATCGAGTTCCGAGGGGGACACCGCCAATCTGTGCGGCGGGTGGTCAGCGCGCTTCATAGCGACCACGTCACCAACCGATCCGCGGCACTCATGCTAGGCGCTACTGCTCACCTCGCTCGAAGAGGTCGGGATTATGTGTTCGCCCCTCAGACGCGTGGGCGGCGCCGTGGCTGCAGTGGGACAAGCCGTCGGCCAATCCAACCAAGACCAGCACCTACCAGAACGCCTACGGCAACGTCGGAGGCATGGTGGATCTTCACATAGATACGGCTAAGCGAGACGAGAATTGCGCTCACGACATAGATCGGCGCCATAGCGTCCTCCTCGGAGAGGAGAACTGCACCACAAAATGCAGCGGTCGCATGCCCCGAGGGAAAGCTCGAGGTGAGCGGCGTACGGATAGGAAGCGGGTGTGCAATCTCGCGCACCGGTCGCCCGCGTCCAAAGATCGACTTCAAAATGACGTTGACGAGAAATGACTCCACGCCGGTGGCGAGGATCGCTCGTGCAGCAGCACGCTCATTGAGCTTCCCGCCGCGGAGCGCGCGAAGTAGCCCAAAGATCACCCAGAGCAGTCCAAAGTCGCCGAGCTCTGACGCTGTGTAGAAGAGACGATCGGCGATGGGATCTCCGCGGAGCGCGTCAAAGCGCGAATCAACCGCGTCATCGAAGTGGTGCACAAGATCAAGCAGCATGGACTCTCACGCTAGTGTCCGAGCTCACAGTGGGTGTGGCGCCTACTTCGATGGGGAGCCGGTGGTCATCGCGGGGCAGCGGTCCTGGAAGGCGCAGAAGCGACAGAGGGCGGAGACGTTAGGTCGAAAGTCCTCTGCATCGCAGGCACGCTCAATCGCTTGCCATGCCGCGGTTGCCCGTGCTTTAAGTCCGCGCATCGTCTGGTCATTTGGCGACTCGACAATTACGACCTGGTCCTTTAGATAAAGGAGACGGATCTCACTGGGACGAACGCCGTAGACCTCCTGACAGAGGTAGGCGTAGAACTGGACCCCGAGCAGTCGACTGCGGGAGGCATCGGGACGGGGCGAGCGTCCTGTCTTGTAGTCGGTCACCACTGTCTCGCCCGAGGGGAGACGGTCGAGACGGTCGATAATGCCGTGAAGTGAAATTTCGCCGAGCCGGGCGGTGAGGTCGAGTTCGATTCCGATTGGTGAGACCGTCGTGGGGTCTTCCATCGCGAAGTAGTGACGCACCAGCGCGCGAGCCTCGTTGACAAAGGTCGTCGTGGCGCGCTCATCAAACTCGAGGCTCAACATCTCTTCGGTCGGTGCCATCTCGGACCAGGCGCGTTCAAGGCTCGCGAGCGCGAGTGCCTCCTGGCGCTCGGTGGCGCTGTGATCCTCATAGAAGAGTTGGAGCGCACGGTGCACCAACGTGCCACGCAGCTGGGCCGGGGTGGAGGGCTCGGGGAGGTGATCGATGTAGGAGTAGCGAAACGAGAGGGGGCATTGGAGGAAGCGGGAGAGCTTCGAGGGGCTAAGGGTCTCGGGGATCTGGACGGCCATGGCCTAACGATAGGTGGAGGGTGTGTCGAAAGAGTGAACAAAACCCCGCTCTGCCATATTTCTCGCACCGCCATCGACTAGAAAATTGCGATGGTATCCCTACTTACTCACCACGGCTACATCGCGATCTTCATCCTTGCGCTTATTGAGTCATGCATCTTTCCGATCCCATCTGAGCTGACATTTGGCTACGCGGGCGTGCTCGCGGCACAACACCATCTCGCGATTGTGCCAGCGATCTTGGTCGGCATCGTTGCGGAGATCATTGGTTCGACCATCGCCTTTCTCTTGGGGCGCGCCGGGGGCCATCCGCTCGTCGAGCGGTACGGTCGCTATCTCCTCGTGACCACGAACGATCTCGAGCGCGCGGAGCGTTGGCTTGACGGTCGAGGTGAGTATGCGGTCGCGATCGGTCGAGCCCTCCCGGTACTTCGCCTCTTTGTCTCTTGGGTCGCTGGTTTCGCCGATATGGCGATCGGCAAGTTCCTTATCTTTAGCGCCATCGGTACCGCCGTGTACGGCGCAGCGCTCGGTGCTATCGGATATGGCGTCGGCTCGAATTGGAACAAGGTGTACCACGACTTCAAGCTCGTCTCTTACGCCCTTGTCGTCATCGTCGTATTGGCGATCGCTGCAGTTCTGCGTCACCGTTTTGTGGAGATGCGCCACGCGCGAGGCGCGCACGCACGCCAGCGTTAAACCTCAGCGCCCGCTGAGGGCGCTCGGCGCGTCTGTCGCGCCGGCGAGATCAAATGCAGCTGCGAGGAGCTCGTAGGAGCGACGTCGCGCGGCATGGTCGTGAGTGATAGTAACGACGAGCACCTCGTCCACGCCATAACGCTCCGCAAGCTCGCTGAGTTGCGTGTGGACCCTCTGCGGATCCCCCACAATTACGCGCTGTCGGGCATCGAGGATGATCTCGCGGTCGACATCGGTGTAGGGATAGGCAATAGCCTCCTCCGGCGTTGGCACCGTGCCGTGCTCACGAAAGCGACGCTGTCGCAGACGCCAGAGGTCGGCGCTCGATGCGAGGTACTGTGCCTCCTCGTCCGTGTCGGCGCAGAGAACCCGAACTGCTACCGCACCGCGAGGGCGATCGCCAGTGAGATACTCCCGAAAATTCTCGCGGTAGTAGTGCATGGCCTCCTCGCCCCCCTCTCGGTTGATGAAGTGTGCGAAGCAGAGGCCAGTGCCAAAGTGCGCGCTCGCCTGAGCCGAATAGCCGCTGGAACTCAAGAGCCAGAGTTCAGGTGGGATAGGGGGCACCGGGGTGGCAGGCATCTTGGCGAAGGCGTGGTCGTCAGGGAAGGCATCGCTGAGCCAGGCGCGAAGCTCTGCAAGCTGCTCTAAGAAGTCGTCCCCGGCCGGGTGGTGACGATTTCGCTGCAGCGCAATCGTTGCAAGTGGTGTTCCACCCGGAGCGCGACCGAGCCCGAGATCGATCCGTCCGGGATGGATCGTCGCGAGCAGGCGGAAGAGTTCTGCCACCTTCAGCGCGCTGTAGTGCGGCAGCATTACCCCACCGGATCCCACTCGGATCCGAGAGGTCGCTGCGGCCACGTGGGCGATCATGACCTCTGGCGCGGCACCCGCAAGCCCATGCGTTCCATGATGTTCAGCTACCCAGTAACGGTGGTAACCAAGGGATTCGGTAAGGCGCGCCAGATCTACCGTGTTCGCAATTGCCTCCGTTGGATGCGAACCCGAAGGAACCGGCGTCTGATCAAGTACAGAGAGCTTTGTCATCAATTACGTACCCTAACGACTCCTGCTTCAATCTGCGATAGATGCGAAGATGTTGTCGTGTCGGAACGAGCAGAGCGTGCACAACAACGGCGGATGCTGGAGGAGCGTGAGCGTGATGCCCGCATCGCCTATAACAAGATCGCGCATCCCGATCCCTCGCAACCGAACGAGGTGATGGACTATCTCCTCGCGGAGTGGCTCACCGAGCTCATCGATGCAGTGCGTGCAGCGTCAGAGGAACGGGATCAATTCGAACGAGACCATCCGGCAGGCAACGATCCCGCTGACTCGACCGAATAGCTCGCCTACTTCGACCAACCATCCGTGCGTACCAGCGTTACACGCTGGGTGCGACGGCGATGCACTCCAACTGTATCTTCGTGAATTTCCCGTTCAATTTCTGTTGTACGGCGTGCCGTGCAGGCCGGCTTTCTGGATCAGGGAAGAGGCGAAGCCACTCCTCATTGACGAACTCGCGAAGCGAGAAATCGTCGAGCAAGACGGTGAGGCGAATTACGTCGTCGGTTGTGACGTCGGCGGCGGAGAGAAATGCCTCCATGTTGGCAAAGGCAAAGCGCACCTGCGCCTCGCCATCCTCTGGGGTCTCACCAGTCGATGGATCCGTTCCCATGATGCCGGAGGAGTAGACGATGTTGTCGATGCGACAGCCCATCGGTATCGGTGCGCCGTGCTCGACTCCTGCGATCTCAATTGCTCGGCGACGTGATGCCATTTAGACCCCTCCTAGTGAGAAAGTGACCGCGCCATCGCGCAGTGATGAGTGAGGCCAACGTAGCCTCCTCCGCCCGAGGTTCGGGGAGACTGCTCTAGGGTGCGCTTCGGCTCAGTCCTTTGCGCGATTGCCAACAAGACGCCACGTAGCCGGCAGCAAGAGCGCTGCGATCCCCGCTTTGATGGCATCTCCACCGAGGAACGGGGTAAGGCCAAGCGAGATCGCCTTTGCGAGGCTGACGTGAAGGTCGACGGCAAGCCACGGAACACCGATGAGGTAGATCAATGCCTCACCGGTGAACATCGCCAACAGGGTGGTGATTACCGAACGATCCCCGCGACGCTCGGCGACGGCACCACACAGAAGCGCGGAGAGGATAAAACCGAGGAGGTAGCCGGTGAGTGGACCCTGCCATCCCGAGGCGTGACCACTGAACCAGGGCAGCCCGGCAATTCCCGCAAGGAAGTAGAGCGAGAGTGAGAGCCCCGCGCGACGCCAACCGAGCGCCAGCCCGGTGAGCAGTACACCGAGCGACTGACCGGTGATAGGTACCGGTGTGAACGAGAGGTGGATGGAGATCTGCGCGAGAATTCCGACAAAGCCGGCTGACCCTACGACGAGAAGGAGGTCGCGCACGAGTGTGCCCGGAAGCAGATCGGCGAGCACCAGATCGCGGCGGCTGCCAAGTGCAGTGGTTCCCTGTGACATTGATACTCCTTCATGACAGACGCATCGGAATTAACGACCCTCGTCAGGCTATCTGAGGGCGGAATGTGAGTCGAATATTGGGCGGTTACGCGATGGCAGTTGGTGTAATTCGAAGCAGAAGGTCACCCGCGCGTACCGAGGCGACCGGATCGACCGTGAGCGCAGCGACCGTGCCGGAGATCGAGGCAGTGATGCCGGCCTCCATCTTCATCGCCTCAATGGTCGCAACGACGGTACCAGCGGAGACCTCATCTCCAGCTTGGACTCGGATGGTCACCACACCGGTAAATGGTGCGGCCACCTGCGTTGGGTCATTCAGGTCTGCTCGCTCCGCGCTTGGAGCGTCAACGCCAAGTGAAAGGTCGCGCACGGCGATCGGTCGAAACTGACCGTTCAGTGTGCAGACCACGGTACGCATGCCGCGTTCGTCGGCGTCGCCGATGGCCTCGAGTCCGTAAAGGAGCGAGACGCCTGGCTCGAGCTCGACGGTGAGCTCCTCACCGTGGCGAAGTCCGTAGAAGAAAGCACGCGAGTTGAGCTTTGAGAGATCGCCATAGGTCTGGGTCGCGTCCTCAAACTCACGGGTCGGACCGGGAAACAGAAGTCGACTGAGCGTGTGCTGACGCTCGGGACCCTCGAGGAGCGCGGCATCCTCTGGGCTAATTACTGGTTCGGCAAGCGTTGGCCAGCGACCCTCCAGTGCACGCGAACGGAAGGGCTCGGGAAAGCCGTTCGCAGGAGTGCCAAGCTCGCCGGCGAGGAATCCCAAAACGCTGTCCGGGATGTCAAAGCGCTCGGGCTCTGCAGCGAACTCATCGGGATCAGCGCCGGAGGCTGCGAGCTGAAGCGCGAGGTCGCCAACCACCTTGGAGGAGGGAGTGACCTTCACGATGTTTCCAAGAATCCGGTTTGAGGCGGCGTAGAGACGCTCCACGTCCTCGAAACGATCCCCGAGACCGACCGCCGCCGCCTGCTGACGCAGGTTCGAGAGCTGGCCGCCAGGGATCTCATGCTGATAGACGCGTCCTGTGGGTCCCGGAAGACCACTCTCAAAGGGCGCATAGAGGCGCCGCAGCTCCTCGAAGTAGGGCTCGAGTGAACTCAGCGCATCGAGGCTCACGCCGGTCTCAAAGATCGAGTGGTCCGTGGAGGCAACGATCGCAGAGAGCGAGGGCTGGCTGGTCGTACCCGCCATGGGTGCGTGCGCACCATCGATGGCGTCAACACCTACCTCAAGTGCAGCGAGGTAGGTTGCAAGCTGTCCCCCTGCGGTGTCGTGCGTGTGCAGGTGCACCGGTAGGTCGAAACGCTCGCGAAGTGCGCTCACGAGCGTGGTTGCTGCCGGTGGCCGTAAAAGTCCGGCCATATCTTTGATGCAGAGCATGTGCACGCCGGCTGCCGCGAGACCATCGGCGATGCGGAGGTAGTAGTCGAGGTTGTAGGTGCGTTCGTCGGGGCTCGAGAGATCGCCGGTGTAACAGAGCGCACCCTCGGCGATGGCATGCGTCTCGAGCACCGCCTCGATCGCCGGTCGCATCTGTTCTACATCGTTGAGCGCATCAAAGATGCGGAAGATATCGATGCCACTCTTTGCCGCCTCCTCTACGAAATGCCGGGTGACCGTTTCAGGGTAGGGGGTGTAGCCAACCGTGTTCCGTCCGCGGAGCAGCATCTGGAGACAGATATTTGGCACCGCCTCGCGCAGCAGTTCGAGGCGCCGCCAGGGGTCCTCGTGCAAAAAGCGGAGTGTCACGTCATAGGTGGCTCCACCCCATGCTTCGAGGCTGAGGAGCTCCGGTGTGAGCCGCGCAACATAGGGCGCGACCGTGAGCAGATCATCGGTGCGCAGCCGAGTCGCCAGTAGCGACTGGTGTGCATCACGGAAGGTGGTATCCGTGAGGCCAGGTACGCTCTGGGCGCGGAGTTCACCTGCGAAGCGACTCGGGCCGAGTTCGAGCAGGCGATCCCTACTGCCCTTGGGTGCGGGTTGGCCAAGGTCGAGGAGGGGCAATTTCTTCCGTGGGTCGACCGTCGTCGGGAGCTCGCCGTGGGGATGATTCACCGTGGTGTCCGCGAGGTAGGCGAGCAACTTCGAACCTCTGTCGGTGCTCGTACGCGCACGCAAAAGCTCTGGATACTCATCCAATAGCGCCGTAGTCGCGCGGCCTGCACGGAAGTCAGCGTTGTCGAGTACTGCCTGCAAGAAGGTGATGTTGGTGGCAACGCCACGGATACGAAACTCGGTGACGGCGCGTCGTGCTCGCGCGACCGTCTCCGGCCAGGTGCGCCCACGAGCGGTCATCTTCACCAAAAGTGAATCGAAGTAGGGGAGGACTTGCGCCCCCGCGTGCAACGTACCCCCATCCAGCCGGATACCGGCGCCATCGGCGCTGCGATACCCAGAGATACGACCAGTATCAGGTCGGAAATCATTGGAGGGATCCTCGGTGGTGATCCGGCACTGAAGAGCACAGCCCTGAACCGAGATCGCCGACTGCTCGAGTCCGAGTTCGCTCAGGGTTGCGCCCGCGGCGATCGAGAACTGTGCACGGACGAGATCGACGCCGGTGACCTCTTCGGTGACCGTGTGCTCGACCTGGATTCGCGGGTTCATCTCAATAAAGACGTGACCTCCGCGCTCATCGACCAAAAACTCCACTGTCCCGGCGTTCTGGTATCCGATCGAGGTCGCAAAGGCAACGGCGTCAGCACAGAGCTGATCTCGAGCAGCAGGATCGAGGTTCTGCGCAGGGGCAACCTCGATCACCTTCTGATGGCGCCGCTGTACGGAACAGTCACGCTCATAGAGATGGACGAGGCCGCCCGATCCATCACCGAGCACCTGTACCTCGATGTGGCGGGGGCGGATCACTGCCTGCTCAAGGAAGATCGTCTCGTCACCAAATGCCGAGGCGGCCTCGCGTCGCGCGGCATCGATCGCGTCGGGAAGTGCTGCTTTGACATCGACGCGACGCAGACCGCGACCACCACCGCCCGCTGCTGCCTTCACAAAGAGGGGGAAGCCGATCTCGTCAGCTAGCGCCAACAGATCCGTGCCGGTGGTGCTTCCCGATGTCGTTCGCAGCGTCGGGAGCCCAGCGGCCTTGGCTGCCTCGAGCGCACGCACCTTGTTTCCTGCGAGGCGGAGAACATTCGCTGGAGGTCCGATAAAGGTGATCCCATTCGCGGCGCAGGCCTCGGCCAGCGCCGGGTTCTCTGACAAAAAGCCGTAGCCGGGATAGATCGCGTCGGCGCCGCAGCGCTTTGCAATCTCAATCAGCGCGTCGATATTGAGGTAGGCGCTGACGGGATGACCGACCTCACCGATGACGTAGGACTCATCTGCCTTTTGGCGATGGAGGGAGTTGCGATCCTCATAGGCGAAGACCGCAACCGACTTCAGTCCGAGCTCGTAGGCAGCCCGAAAGGCACGAATTGCGATCTCGCCACGGTTGGCGACAAGGACCTTTTGCATTGCAGAACCTCATTTGTGACTTGGCCAACCCGGCAGGTGCGCGTCGACTGCAGTCTCGCACCGAGACAATGCCGTCGTCATCACGTCCGATATTTCACCTTCGTTACTAACACATCCGACCGCGAGAGACTCAATATGTGCCTCACGTTGGCGACCGCCCAACCAGAGACGGGGGCGAACTAGATTATCCAGCCATGCTCCGTTATCTCACCGCCGGAGAGTCGCACGGCAGATCGCTCGTCGTGGTGCTCGAAGGGATCCCTGCTGGACTGGCTATCACCAAAGAGGAGATCGCGGGCGAGCTCGCTCGCCGCCGCCTCGGTTATGGGCGCGGTCCCCGGATGCGCTTTGAACAAGATGAGATCGAGCTCCTCACCGGTGTACGTCATGGACGTACCCTGGGCTCGCCGATCGCAATCGAGATCGCGAATACCGAGTGGCCAAAGTGGGTTGAGGAGATGTCCCCTGCACCCGGTGAACCCTCGAAGATTCTCACGGCGCCCCGACCAGGACACGCCGATCTCGCCGGCATGCAGAAGTACGGATTCTCTGATGCACGCGATGTCTTGGAGCGGGCCTCAGCTCGCGAGACGGCAGCACGTGTCGTCGCCGGATGCCTCGCAAAGGCGCTGATGGCCACGATCGGTGTCCAGATCGTCAGCCATATCACCGCACTCGGTGCAGCCGCGAGCACCTCGAGCCAGCGGCCGCTTCCGGAGGACCTCGCCACACTGGACGAGACCGAGGTGCGCTGCATGGATCCCGATGCGACGGCCGCGATGGTGGCAGAGATCAAGGCGGCAGCGAAGGTGGGTGATTCGCTTGGTGGGGTAGCAGAGGTGATCGCCTACGGCGTTCCGGTCGGCCTAGGAAGCCATGTGCACTGGGATCGCAAGATCGATGGATTGCTCGCACAGGCGCTGATGAGCATTCAGGCGATCAAGGGCGTCGAGATCGGTGATGGTTTTGCGGTCTCGGCTCGTCGCGGCTCTGAGGCCCATGATGCGATCTACTACGACGAGCCCCACGACGCCTACCTTCGTGAGACCACCCGTGCGGGAGGCGTCGAAGGTGGGATCACCACCGGTGGTCCCGTGATCGCGCACGTGGCGATGAAGCCGCTCGCCACGCTCAACCGACCGACGCTCCACACGGTCGATGTTGTGACCAAAGAGGACACGGTCTCCTTTAAAGAGCGGACCGATGTCACGGCTGTTCCCGCGATGGGAGTCGTTGCTGAGTCGATGATGGCGCTCGTGCTGTGTAATGAGGCGCTGAGAAAGTTTGGCGGCGATTCCGTTGTGGAGTTCGTCCGCAATCACGACAGCTTTCTTGCTCACTGCAATGAGACACCCTCTGTTGCTCAGCCAGCCTCCTGAGGCGCCGCGACGCTCGGATGCCGCCGTCATGCTTTGCCATTGGCGAGTGGAGCACACACGCCGTGTCGGATAAGTTGGAGAGTGATCCCAGCGCAAGCCGCACACCGAATGAGCTGTAGTCGGAACTGCCTGTGGAGACGATCGCAAATGGCTGTAGCGGCGCCGGAGATCCGGCGACCCACAACGAAAGAGAAAGCAGGAATAGCTCATGAAGATCACACTTGATCTCGACGTCTGTGCTGGTCATGGTCAGTGCGAGGATGCAGCTCCCGAGGTCTTTACCGTGAACGACCAGGGTCTTGTGGTCCAGCTGATTGAGAACCCAGGCGAGGAGTATCGCGCGAAGGTTGAAGACGCCGCCCGTCGTTGCCCAGCTGACGTCATCAAAATCGAGGACTGAGTCTCTCGTTGCAGGAGCTCTCGTAGCAATCTTGCGAGATGAAGTGGTTACTCATGCCGGCGACGGCGATCGCTTTCTAGGAGAAAAATAAGAATGCCCATGAATCGCATCGTCGTCGCTGGCGTATCCCTCGCTGGCCTACGCACCGCCGAGGCGCTTCGCCTCGAAGGTTTTACCGGTGAGATTGTGATGGTTGGCGAAGAGCAGCTCTTCCCTCCCTATGATCGCCCTCCGCTCTCCAAAGAGATCTTGAAGGGTCTTTGGCAGGAGGATCGCGGTCGTCTCAAGGTCGCCGAGAACCTCGACCCCACTCTCATTCTCGGACACCGTGTCACGGCGCTCCGAGCAAGTGATAATGAGGTAGAGCTCGACGACGGAACCGTGCTCACCTACGACGGACTCGTCATCGCGACCGGTGCCTCACCCAAGATGATGGGTTCGATCGACACCTCAATCCCGGGCGTGCACGTGCTGCGAACCTTCCCTGAGGCCGTCGCGTTGCGCGAAGCGATTGGTGGCAGCCCCAAGGTTGTCATCATCGGTGCGGGGTGGATTGGTTGTGAGGTCGCTGCGACCTGCCGTGACCGAGGCCTTGACGTAACGATCCTCGAGTACTTCCCCCAACCCCTTGAGCGCACACTTGGACCAATAATGGGCGCCTGGGCGGGTGCGATGCACCGTGCACACGGTGTCGATCTTCGCTGTGGCGTCTCAGTCTCTGGAGTCTCTGGTGAGGGGCGCGTAGAGCGCGTCGATCTCGCCGATGGCACGAGCGTGGCAGCCGACATTGTGGTGTTGGCGATCGGTGTCTTTCCGGAGACCAAGTGGTTAGAGGGAAATGGGTTTGATCTGGAGAATGGTGTGCTCTGTGATGAGACACTTCAGGTCGTAGGAGCATCAAACATCGTCGCCGCGGGAGATGTGTGCCGTTGGCCTAACAAGATGTTCAATCGCACAATGCGCGTTGAGCATTGGTCGAACGCGGTGGAGCAGGCTGCGGTGGCGGCGCACACGCTCATCCACCCCGACGAGCCAAAGGGCTACTCCGCGGTTCCTTACGTCTGGTCCGATCAATATGACGCCAAGATCCAATACGTCGGGACCGGTGGTGAGTATCACTCGATCCTTGAGGGGTCGACGGAGGAGAACAAGTTTGTCGCTGCCTACGCGACCGATGGCGTGCTTGTCGGTGCGCTCTGTGTAAATAGCCCGGCAAGAATGATCAAGTACAAGCGCTTCCTCACGACGGCACCACAGATGGATCTCATCGAAGAGAACCTGCCATAGGTTGGCCGCGACCCCGCCGGCGATAACCTCTATCAACTGTGGTGCCAGCGAAGTGGTGTTGACAGAGATCGTTTCGTTTCGCCGGAAACTGTTATCTGGCCAGAATCTGTTACGGAGAGGGAGTAGCACTCATGGAACTTTCAAATGAATTTGTCGTCACCGCCCCAATCGAGGCAACTTGGGCAGTGCTTACCGACCTCGAGCGCATCGCCCCCTGCCTTCCGGGGGCGCAGCTGGATGAGGTGGAGGGCGAGGAGTACCGCGGTACGGTCAAGGTCAAGGTCGGTC
Source organism: uncultured Acidimicrobiaceae bacterium (assembly GCA_903845085.1). GTDB lineage: Bacteria > Actinomycetota > Acidimicrobiia > Acidimicrobiales > Bog-793 > CAIVND01. Next base: position 5,328 of record CAIMWD010000123.1, on the reverse strand, counting down.
CCATCACAAGCCAGTACAAGGGCACCGCAACCTTTGTCAGCCTCGATCCGGTGGAGCACCGCGCCGTTCTTCGTGCCACCGGTCGTGACACGCGAGGACAGGGAAACGCAACGGCGACGGTGACCGCGGCGCTCTCCCCTGAGGGTGACCGTACGAAGGTGAGCGTCACCACGGAACTTGACATCTCCGGCAAGGTTGCGCAGTTTGGCCGCGGCATGTTGGCCGATATCTCCACCAAGCTGCTGGGGCAGTTTGTGGAGCGCTTGGAGAACGATGTGCTCGGCGCCATCGACACCAGCACACCCGCCGACGCTGCATCGGCGATGACCAACACCGATGCGCCTGCCACTGAGACTCCTGCTGCGGCTACTGAGGCGCCTCGCAAGATCGCCGCAACGGATAACGCCCCGGTCGACCTTGGCAAGCTGGCAGGTTCGTCGATGCTAAAGGCGATCCCCGTCGTTGGCGTTGTAGTGCTCTTTGTCATGAAGCTGCTGCGTGGTAAGCGGCGATCGAAGCAGCGTGCTGCCGAGGCTTCGCAGGGGGAGTAAGCGTCTGGGCTGCACGGCGAGAGTGCTCGCCCTGGACACAGGTACGCTGAACAGATGGATCTCGCTCCGATAGGTGACGATTGGGTGCTTCTCACCGAAGCGCCGATTGGTGTCGATCGCGCTGCATCGTGGATCGTTACCTCCACCTGCGGGGCGGCGGTCACCTTCGCTGGAACCGTCCGCGATCACTCAGAGGGTCGCGAGGGCGTCTCGGAGTTGACCTACGAGGCCTACGCGGAACAGGTAGAGCCTCGCCTCCTTGCAATCTGCGCGGCGGCGCGCGACCGCTGGCCAGAGCTCGGACGTACCGTGATCTGGCATCGCATCGGACGCCTCGAACTCACAGAGGCCTCCGTGATCTGTGCCGCCTCATCGCCACATCGGCCAGAGGCATTCCACGCCGCCCGTTTTCTCATCGACACCGTGAAGGCGACGGTGCCGATTTGGAAGCGGGAGACCTGGCAGGACGGGTCGGACTGGAGCCTGTGTGATCATGAGGTCGATGAGGTAGAGCTCAGCGAGAGTGCACGGCGTGCACTTGAAGAGGAGATCGATCGACGTGCAGGGGTACTGTCGCCGCCCGTACATCCTGAGCCGCACCGGTGAGCTCCGACGCTGAGGTGCGCGGGGTACCTGTCGTGCTGGGTTCGCGATCGCCGCGTCATCTCTCCGCCGAGGACGATCGCGAAATGCCCCGAAGTGGGCCGCTGGTCGACCAATTTGGACGCGTGCACGATGACCTTCGCCTCTCGGTCACCGATCGATGCAATCTTCGCTGCGTCTATTGCATCCCTGATGAAGATATGGAGTTTGCGCCTCGCGAAGAATTGCTCTCCTTTGCGGAGTTAGAGCGTCTCGCGCGGATCGCTCGCTCGTTGGGTGTGAACTCAGTACGTCTCACCGGTGGTGAACCGCTGGTGCGAAAGGGCATCGTCGATTTTGTTGGCGCCCTCTCATCGCTCGGTTTTGCTGATCTGTCAATGACCACAAATGGCACCACACTTGCATCGCACGCACCTGCACTCGTTGCGAACGGCCTCGTGCGCGTCAACATCAGCTGTGACTCTCTTCGCCCTGAGCGCTTTCGGGCCATACGCCGACGCGGCGAACTCGACGAGGTACTTCGCGCGATGGATGTGGCCGAGCAGGCGGGACTTGCTCCGATCAAGGTGAATGTGGTGCTGCTGGCCGGGGTAAATGACGATGAGATCCTCGACTTCGCCGCCTTTGGGCGTGAGACGGGGCGGATCGTCAGATTTATTGAATACATGCCGCTCGATGCGGCCGGACACTGGCAGCGCGGCGAGGTGGTTCCCGGTCGGAGCGTCATTGACAAGATCACCTCACGTTGGCCGCTTGCCACGGATCCAGGGGCTCAAGATGACCCAGCACCGGCCCAGCGCTACCGCTATCTCGATGGAAAGGGCGAGATCGGCGTCATCTCCAGTGTTACTGAGCCGTTTTGTGGCACCTGCAATCGACTTCGTCTGACCGCAGATGGAGCGATCCGGAACTGTCTCTTTAGTGACGACGAGCATGTGGTACGCGACGCGCTTCGCTCAGGCGGAGGCGATGAGGAGATCGCGATGATCTTTCGTTCGGCTGTGTGGGGCAAGTTACCGGGACACGGGATCAATGATCCCGGATTCCTCCGTCCCCGTCGTTCGATGTCGATGATCGGTGGTTGAGTTGGCAACACTTCGCCTCTTTGGACCCGCCCGAGAGGCTGCGGGAACTGACCGGTTTGAGTTTGAAGCAACCACGGTCGCCGATCTGATGTCGGAGGCCTCACGGCGCTTTGGCGTCGATTTTGATCGCGTGCTGGGGCGCTCGCGTCTCTGGGTGAACGGTGAGCCAGCCGGGGGAGAACGGACCATCGATGACACCGATGAGGTCGCCGTCGTCCCGCCGGTCTCGGGCGGTTGACCGGTAGAGATCTCTACTCGAGCGATCCGCCCAATCCACCTGGCCGGCCAGAATAGAACCGGCCAGAATAGAAACTGGAGCAACGTGCTATTGCGTTGTTTTTGGCGCGTGTGGATGGGGGTTTTCGCCGGCGAGCAGAGTGAGCGCATGAGGGATGACGTCGATGATGGCACTGAGGCACTCCGTTGCGCCGCTCGGTGAGCCGGGGGTGTTGACGATGAGCGCTCTCGTGCGGACCCCCGCGATCGCGCGCGAGAGACGGCCAAGCGGATTTACGCCGCGCATCGCCTCAGAAAGCCCAGGAGCCTCGCGCTCGAGGACCGCGCGGGTGCCCTCTGGCGTGAGGTCACGCAGACCAAACCCAGTGCCACCCGTCGTCACCACGAGCCCGCAGAAGCTCTCGGTGAGCTCGAGAAGCGCTGTTGACACCGATGCGACTCCGTCCTCACAGACTTTTGTGTCGACGATGGCAAATCCTGCCTCGCGAAGAAGTGAGGTCAGTGCGATGCCTCCGCGGTCGGTTGCGTGACCGTGCGCAACCGAATCAGAGACTGTCAGAATTTTCGCCTCGAGCGCCATCACCTCAGCCTATGGCGCTGCCGGTGTGCGAGACGCAGGTGATCGTAGGCAAGATTCGGCGTCCTAGAGTTATGCGATAGGCCACGAGAGGGGGCGAAATGCGCGACATCTTGCCAGACATCCAACGTCTCCGCGCGGCCGGCGTGCCGCTCGCCGTTGCACGCGTGGTGCAGGTTGAGGGCTCTGGACCACGTGAGCCTGGTGCCACGATGTTGGTGACCTCTGAGGGCGAGGTGGTTGGTTCGGTCTCTGGTGGCTGTGTCGAGGGTGCGGTCGTGAGCGAGTCACTCTCGCTGATCGAGAGTGGCCGTCCAAAGCTCCTTCGTTTTGGCTACTCAGATGATGAGGCATTTGCCGTCGGTCTGACCTGTGGCGGCATCATCACGATCTTCTCCTCGCCACTGCTTCCTCAGATAACCGATGATTTCGTAGCGGCAGTAGAGGCGGGAGAGCCGTGCGCCCTTGCGACGGTCATTGCGATCGAAGACTCGGTGGAGGCGTCGGCTCTCGAGGGCAGATCGGGGGCGAACGAGTGCATCATCGATGACCGTGCACTGGATCAGATGACGACGCTGGGAGCGACGATTTTAATTCGGGCAGATGGAGCGATCATTGGTTCGCTTGGCGATGGGGCCATCGATGCGCTCGTTGGCCGCGACGCTGAGGGTGCGATCGCCTCCGGACGATCCTCGGTACGTCACTATGCACGTCGAGGCGCCACACCCGGGGAGGGGCTCTCGGTCTTTCTCGAGTCGTTCACGCCGAGTCCAAAGATGCTGATCTTCGGCGCGGTGGATTTCACTGCGGCCCTGGTGCGTGTAGCGAAGGTTCTCGGTTTCGAGGTGACCGTCTGTGATGCGCGAGCGCCCTTTGCCACCAACCGACGGTTTCCCGAGGCCGATCGTGTTGTCGTCGACTGGCCGGGTCGCTATCTCGATTCGGTTGCGGCAACGCTCGGCGAACGCGATGCGATCTGCGTATTGACGCATGATCCCAAGTTCGATGTTCCGGCGATCGTTGCCGCGCTCAACTCTTCGGCGGGATACATCGGGGCGATGGGTTCGCGGCGTACCCATCGGGAGCGTACGGCACGTCTGCGCGAGGTTGGAGTAACCGACGAGGGATTGGCACGAGTGATGTCCCCGATTGGTCTCGATCTTGGCGCACGCACGCCTGAGGAGACTGCGATAGCGATTGTGGCAGAGATAATCTCGCGGCAGACCGGACATCAGCCATCCTCACTCCGCGACGGCGACGGTCCCATCCACGGGCACCTCACCGAGGTCGCAACTCCGGTGTGATGGAGGACCTCACTCATTTCAATGCGTCGGGTAACGCGGTTATGGTCGACGTGACGGAGAAGTCAACGACCGATCGTCGTGCGATTGCGCGATGTCGCGTGTTTATCAGCGGCGGTGTACCAGAGCGCGAGATGGAAGAGTCCCTCGCCGTCGCTCGTGTCGCAGGACTCAGTGGAGCCAAATGGACCTCGCGGCTGATCCCGCTCTGTCATTCGCTGCCGAACGTTGCAACCACGGTGACACTGTCCTTTGAGGAGGGGATGGTGGAGATCGCAGCGCAATCGCGTACGAGCTCCCAGACGGGTGTGGAGATGGAAGCGCTCACTGCCTGCATGGTTGCCGCGCTCTCGGTGGTCTCTTCGCTCGATGGCCCGAGTCGCACACTCGTCATCGACGCATTGGAACTGCTCGATAAACGGGGTGGTCGATCAGGTCACTGGGCCCGTGAGCGCACCGCGCAAGGTGATGAACGACCACTAGGTTTGACACCGTGATCTCGCTAGAAGAGGCCCAGAGAGTCGTGCGCGAGGGTGTCGCACCCCACCCGATGAGGGAGGTTCCCATCCGGGAGGCGCTTGGTTGCGTACTCGCCGCTGACGTGATCGCACAAGAGGCGATCCCCCCCTTTGCGAATACCTCGATGGATGGATATGCACTCATCGCGAGTGACACCGTTGACGCACCAGTCACCTTGCGGGTTGTTGGCGAGATCGCCGCAGGGGTAGTTGCCGATCGCGCGGTCGGACCGGGAGAGGCGATGCGGATCATGACGGGTGCGCCAATGCCGGCTGGCGCGGACGCCGTTGTCATGGTGGAGGAGACCAGTACCAACGGCGAGGAGGTGACCATCGCGTCCAGCGCAGGGACGGGACAGTTCGTGCGATCCGTCGGTGAAGACGTCGAGATCGGTGCTGTGGTCTTGGAGAGGGGCACCACGCTGCGCAGCGCGCACCTCGGCGTGCTGGCGAGCC
>CAIMWD010000122.1 GCA_903845085.1 uncultured Acidimicrobiaceae bacterium | reverse complement strand
TACGCACCAAACATCTACCTGCGCCTTGTTGCGAATGACAACTTCCCTCGCATCCCTAGAGATGGGGGAGTCGTCTCGGCGCATGTGGCACTTCTCGATATCTTGGAGCATCATCTCCCCTTTGATGATCCAGAATCGCTCTGGAGGGACCGTGAGGCGAGAACGCTACCCGACGCAACAGATGCATCGACAAGACAGTCTCGATACGTCACCACTAGCGCACGGAGTTGCCAATGACGAATTCCTGGGATGAGTCGACGCCACGAGGACCCGCCTCATCCCAGATCCGAATAGCTGCTCCAGGGGCGCAGACGGCTCTCATCGAACTGTTGGCGCTTGCGGCGGCACTCTTTCTCATCACCATATTCATCGGGTTTACCCTTGTAGGTCAGCACGGTGGCGGACCCATTCAGAGCTGGGATACCACGGTTGGACGTTGGTTTCTGACGCATCGAGGACCGCTTGTTCCCGCAGCACGATTTGTCGCCACCTATCTCGATGCCCTGCCACTCGCCATTATGAGCGTCATCCTCAGTGGGGTACTGCTCACATGGCTACGCACTCCCGTGGGCATGATGCCAATCGTCGCCTACCTCGGTGCAGAGTTTCAGGTCTTTGCGGTCCGTCAGGTAATCCACCGTCCGCGCCCTTTATCGGCAAACTGGCCACACGCTGGATCCATCTCAGGCGTACACGAGACGAGCTTCTCATTCCCCTCCGGACACGCCGTCGCCGTAAGCCCGGTGCTCTTTGCACTCCTCGGCACCTTGGCGCTTGTGCATCACTGGTGGTGGCCCTGGATCGTGGCGTTCGTTCTCGCGCTCTTTGTTGCAGATACCCGCCTCGTGCTGGGGGTGCACTGGTTTAGTGATGTCACCCTCGGAGTGCTGGTCGGCTCAGCCTGGGGAATCGCTGTGGCGGCGATCGGAGTACATCTGAGCTGGGCAGACCTCCGAAAGCTCATTCCTTCTCGTAGAGGTCGCTAACTGAAGGCTCAAGCCACACAAAGGCCCCGCCTTCACACCCTCACGAGCTGATTTTCGGGCCCTCCAAAGTTGGCGCACCGGCTATCGCAGCTGTTTAACCGGCGAATGAACGTTCCTCAGATTCCAATCGAGCCAGGGTGAGACCGAGATGACTCCCCTCCACAACGCCGATAATGTTCGTTATGTAAATATCCTATCTATCGTCCGGACAGCAGCGCGCACGTCGTCTCCATGAGCTCCTCCCCCGTGATGAATCGCGTGATCAGGAGATTCGACTTAATTGTTATTAGTTAGCAATTGCAACGACGCGATACGCTCCCGGCAATGACATTTGCCATACAAGGTATGGGGGTTACTAGATGAGGTTGATAAGAAATAGATCTAGGTTGTCGATAATTGGGGCAACAATTCTGTCAACAGTGCTTGCCTGTACGGCAATTGCCGCGGCTGACACTGGAGGCTTCTCCTCGAACGACTCGTCACGCACGCCCTATAGCAGCGTGTTGAGTCCGTTCTCTGCGACGAATCTGCCACATGAGTGATGGAGCCTCTCCTTCGGTGGGACGAACGCGACGCAATTGGGCGACAAGATCAACCTTTCATCGCCGGCCCACCTACGCAGTGCAACGGTGATGCTCGATTCCCAGGCATTGGGTGTCGGCACCTTCCCTGTAGCGGTGACCTTTACCTTCTATCTTCCAGGAGCTACTGGGGGCAGCGTGGGCGCAGTACTGGCCACACAGACCAAGACATTTGATGTCCCCTATCGACCGGCCGGCAACGCGACCGCCTGTGGTGCGAACACCGCTTCGATCTTTCCGTATACGACGAATGACGGGTCTCAATGGCTCGACCCCGCAACGGGTAGTTGTTACTACGGGGTGGTCTATCCGGCGACCTTCAACTTTTCGCCGTCGGTAGCCCTGCCCTCTACCGTCGTCAACGGCATCTCCTACAACGCAACCTCAGGTCCGGCTTCGTCGATGAACGTGCTGTTCTCTACAGAGACACCAGGTGGAGCCGTCGCGACGGGATCTGACACAGATCCTGGGAACCTATTCGTACAGGCGGGTACGGGCTCGAACGCGCTTGGTGGATCGGGCGGCCAGATCACCTGTTCCACGGTGAGTGGTGGCTTCTCTGAATACAACACCGCGGTAGGTGCAACTGGTTGCGGAACTGATACGCAACAGGGTGCTGGAGCTCCATTTGAGCCAATTGGCTTCGTACCGGCCGTAATCATCAATGGGCGGTAATACATAGAGCGGTAGACGGTACAGGGGAGCCCTCGGTAGTGCGATCGAGGGCTCCCCTCTTCGTCTAGTACCACACGGAATTGTTGACCGTCTCACCGAGGTCACTTCATGCGTGACCGTAATACCTGGGTCGAGTAGGCCACCTTCGGTAACCGCGGTTTGCGATAGATGCCTGCTGCGCCTCTGGGCCACTGGGCCACTGGCTCAGGCTCAGTACGCCTCCGCAGCATGCAGCCTCCATCCGGTTCAATGTGCTGAAAACGCACTCTGTCGCATGAGCGTTAGAGTCTCTTTCGTGCCCGGTTGGCTTCTTTATCCATTTACGCTGGGCCTCGTTGCTGCCGTCAATCCGTGCGGCTTTCCACTGCTACCGGTCTATCTCAGCCTGTTTGTAGAGGGCAACGATGGTTCACAGCTGAGCGCCACGAGCAAGGTTCTCCGTGGCCTCAGTGCAGGCGTGTACGCGACCGTTGGATTTGTCATCGTCTTTGGAGCGCTTGGGATCGTCGCAGCAGAGGGTCTGCGTAGCGCGGCCGACCTCAGCGAGCAGTGGGCCCACTACCCCATGGCCGTGTTGGGCGTCCTTCTTGTTGTCTACGGCGTCGCGACGCTGACAGGACGAACGCTTAATTTCCATCTCCCTGTTGTGCGTCCGGGGCTCGCGACCCGTAGACCCCTCGTGATTGGCCTCTTCGGAATCTCCTATGCCATTGCCTCTCTCGGGTGCTCTCTGCCACTCTTCCTCGGCGGTGTCGCCGGAAGCTTCTCGCACGCTGGAATACTCCGTAGCGCCGAGGTCTTTCTCGCCTATTCAGTAGGAATGGGTTTGCTCTTTACGATCGTCGCTCTTGTAATGTCGGTCACGGGTGTTACGACCGCGCGTCGCTTTCGCGTTCTCTCGCCGATCGTGCGTCCATTGGGTGGCCTCCTCCTCATTGTCGTCGGCCTCTATCTCTCGGTGTACTGGATCACTGTGATCGTGAGCCCGCTCTCTACGAATCCTGCCTCTACGTTCGTGAACTCCGTTGAGCGAACTATTGCGACCTATCTCCAAGAGCACGCCTCTATGCTGGGCGAGGTTTTTGGCGTCGTCTTGCTCGCCGGTCTCTTGATTCTCCTGTTGTTGACCCGTCCATTTCAACGACAGGAAAAGACATCGTCTTAGCGGATCCAGACCCATTGACGCGGTGATCGCCAACTGGAGACCTCCCCCTGTCTCCTCGAAAGGAAGTAAATGTCTAACGATACTGAAGCGGTGAATGCTCCGGCATTTGATCCCTCCGTCGCTGCCGTTGCAGTTTCGATCAACCGGCGCCATATCATCATGGTGGCGCTCATGCTGGGAGTTTTTCTCGCGGCACTCGATCAGACGATCGTCTCAACGGCCCTTCCCACCATCGTCGCCGACCTCCATGGCGCCTCTCACCTCACTTGGGTCGTTACCGCCTACCTCCTCGCCTCCACAGCATCGACTCCGCTCTGGGGGAAGCTGGGTGATCAGTACGGCCGAAAGCAGTTCTTTCAGGCGGCGATCATTATCTTTCTCGTCGGATCGATTCTCTCCGGTCTCAGTCAATCGATGACCGAACTCATCGTCTGCCGCGCGATCCAGGGTCTTGGAAGTGGCGGACTCTTTGTCGGCGGTCAATCGATCGTGGCTGACCTCGTACCACCGCGGGAACGAGGGAAGTACCAGGGTGTATTCGGAGCGGTATGGGGTCTCGCGAGTGTCGTTGGACCACTCCTTGGAGGAGTCTTGGTGGAGCACCTCACCTGGCGATGGATCTTTTAC
>CAIMWD010000121.1 GCA_903845085.1 uncultured Acidimicrobiaceae bacterium | reverse complement strand
CGCTGAGTCGCGGAAGGCGACGAGGTCCTCACCCAGCAGGCGGACGCGCACAGGTGCGCCATCGGCCTCGGGGATCTCCTCCGAGAGTAGAGCTGGAATCCAATAGCGCCGGAAGACCTCGCCCATCGGCGTGCCAGGACCGGTCTCGGTCAGTCGCTTATTTAACTCTTGGGTGATGTGCATGGACCCTCCTCCAGACGCTGTGGTTCACAGAAGTGCTTCGCTTTGCTAACTATACGTGATCCTGCACACCCGTGTGAAGAGCAGGATAGCCCCTCGCCAACGGGGTGGTTCAAGTTGTTCATCCAGCTCAGTGGTGGATTAGGTGCCGGCTGGAGACTGTCGCTGCACGTGCGACTCAGCACCAGTTCGGGTACCTCTCACGACCGAGGCCTCGTTCACTACGGGGATCGCCACGACCTCGACAAGTCCTGCGGCACGAAACATCTCCACCCACGCGCTGATCGCCACCGGTCGCTCTTGAAAGCGAAGGAGGTAGCGCGAGGCATTCTTTGCGATCCGCCACCAACCCGCGGGACCCTTACGGAGCATCAGCGTCACCTTTGAGGAGATGATCTCGCGATCGCGCGCGTTCGCACCACGTCCAAACATCATGTCGCCGATGACGAGACGTCCACCCGGTTTTAGCCATCGAGCTGCCGCAACCACCGCTGCCGCCTTGTCGCGATCGCGCAGGTGATGGAGCACATAGTTCGAGATCACGAGATCCACGGAGGCCGCCTCAATCTCAAGATGCTCGAGCGCCATCGCGATTCCCTCGACATTTGTGAGCCCTGCCTCCGCTGCGTTGTGTTCCAAAAGATCGATCATCGCTTTGGAGATATCGACGCCCACAATGCGCTCGACGAGGGGTGCGACGCGCAGCGTGAGCTGTCCCGAACCACAGCCGATATCGATGACGGTCATCCCCGCGCTGGGCTGTGCCTCGGCGATGACGCGCTCGACGACTTTGACCAGTCCCGGGTTATTTCCCGCTCCGTGATCCCATGACTGAGCGCGAGCGTTCCAGAAGTTTCGCTGACGAGAGATGTTTGCCTCTTGGGTTCCTGCCGCTGCTCGCTGTCGCGCCACGCAAATACTCCTCGGGTTCAATGCTGCACCGCACAATCTCGTTCGAGGGTGCGCGGACTCGGGTACGTAGGGTACCGATTACCAATGCTCGTCTGGTGTTCGCTTGCTGCGCTCGACCTCAGTAAAGATGCCGCGACAGCGTCACACCGAGCGACTGTGGCGTACTTACGACGTTGCGCAGTAAGGAGAGCCATGTCGGATGGACGAGCACGGTGAGAAAGAGCACGAAGACGAGAACTAAGGCGAAGAGCAGCGTCCACACCAGTAGGCGAAGTGGCGCGGGTGCGGCATCGGGGCGATTCCGCGGGGGCTGCTGGCGCGACGCTGGGGCATTTGCGTATCGCGGGGCCGCGGTGAGGGGTCGTGATGGACGTACTACCGGGGTCTCCGCGGTGACGACGGCCTCCTGGGGTCGGTCATAACGAATCTGATGCCGCGTACTCGTCGAGGAGGCACGGATCCGCTCGGGGAGACCGGTACCGCCGCTTGACGAGGGGTCGCCATGATGGTCATCCCGTGCGCCTGTCACTTATGCTCCTCGGTCGGTCCTTCGACCACGATACAACGCACAACAGGCCAGTGAGCAGCGCGGAGGAGATGCTCAGCCTGCCATCGTTGCCGGTAGCCACGCGATGCCGACGACTCCGGTTCCGGTATAGACCTGCATCGCTATGGAGAAGCCGCTGATGAAATCCACGCCGCCCGCCAGTTCTGCCAGATCGTCCGCAAGCGGCTGTGCTCCGGCATGAAAGACAGTGCTTGCTTCGACACCCCCGCCGGTTCCGGAGCGGTAGGCCTCACAGAGAAGCGCAAGGCTGGAGAGGGCGTCGGGTGCGCTGCCGAGAGGCTCGATGACGCCGTCGCGCATCTTGAAATGACTTCGCGCTCCCGGGTCGTCATCGTGTGTGAGCACCTCCTCTGCGACCTCGCCACTGCGAAGTATGGGTTCGACCGAGGCAAGAGATGCGACGAGCACCACACGCCGAGAGGCGATCTCTGCCACTGCGCGCACGCCCTCGAGCGTCTCGCCCCGCTGCGCGGCACGTGCCGCTGCGAGTACGACGAGCGCCTGTCCGGCAGCGGCGGTCCGAGAATCGTGCACCACCGTTGGTCGTGTTGCTAATTCGCTGGCAAGGGCCGCGTTGCGAAACATCGTAGAGAATTCGACCGCAGGCGTGATCACGAGCGCAGCGTCATAACCGGGAGTCTCTATTGAGGAGAGGTACTCGGTGACGAAGGGGTGGTTCGCGCCCATGAGCTCCTCGGTAGCGAGGTCGCCGGTGAGCTCCCAGGTCGATCCATCGGCCTCCTCGACGATCGCACTGGCCGCGTCGGGGAGGTGGACACTGATCGGCAGGATCATGATGTCGAGCGAGTGCGAGATCTCTGCCGGTAGACAGGTACTCGAATCGGTGATGATGAGCACGCCAGGCACGGCTGAACCCTATCGTCCTGTGTTCTCGTGCGCAGCGGGCCACATTAGGTACCCAATGCAGGCGTATTCGGGCAGACTGTGAACATCCATGAACGAGTTTGATGAGGTACCCAGCCGGCCGGTCAAGGAATTCTCTATGTCCGAGTTGGTCGAGCGCACGGGCGTGGCTGCGGCCACTGTCCGGTACTACCTCGCCAGCGGCTTGCTGCCACCGCCGCGTCGTGCAAAGTCAAATCGTTTTCTCTATGACGAACGACATGTTGAGGTCATACGGCTGATCCGACTGCTACAGGATCGGCGGAGCCTCTCGTTGGAGACGATCGGGAAGATGTTGCCCGACCTCCTTCCCGACCTGGTGGGATCGGGCACCGCAAATGTCTTTCGTCCGGAGATGTGGGGGCAGCTCCTGCAGGTTCACTTTCCAGAGAGTGCGGCGCCCTCTCCGGGCGAACGGCTCGTCGTCGCCGGACTTGATGCCTTCTCCCGCCGTGGCTATGCCGAGGTCTCCGTCGATGATGTCTGCCAGGTGGCAGGCATTGCGAAGGGATCGTTCTACCGACACTTTCCCTCAAAGGAGGATCTCTTCTTTGCGGTGGCAGAGCGGGCGGGCGAGGTGATCGCGGATCGGGTCACTACCGCGGCCCTGCCGCTGTCGTCTGGGCTCCTCGCCGATTGTCTGGAACCCCATCTGGTGCTTCTCGCCGACCTCGTCTCGCTTGCGAGTCAACGCCGTCCGGGCTATCTCCGTGCACTTCGCGGTCTGCTTGATGGTCTCGCCACCGCAGTTGAGGGCCTGCCCCGCGCCGTGGAGGTGCCGGCACAGACGACCATCGCGCTATTAGAGGAGGGAATTGCGCGAGCGATCGCACAATTGATCCGCGAGCCGCTCGAGGTCGCCGGGGACCGTGTGGAGGCGGTCGCGGGTGGGCAGTCGAGGATTGATGCGTAGTGACAATGACTATCCAGTCATCTAGACTTTATGTAGAGTCACTGAGGGAGCGCCACGGTCGCATGAGATCGTGGGCGTGCTCGCGCAGTTGTGTGAAGGTGCGAAGAGGGAAGGGTCCGTGGACGATCAGATGACGACAGCGCAATACCCTCTTCTTGCCGCACTGCACGGACCCAATGATGTGAAGAAGCTGGATCTGCACCAGTGCGAACAGCTCGCCACTGAACTCCGCGGTTTCATCGTCGACGCCGTGACGAGCTCCGGTGGCCATCTCGGATCCAACTTGGGAACCGTGGAGGCGACGATCGCCCTCCATCGGGTCTTTCACTCGCCACAGGATGTGCTGCTCTTTGACACCGGCCATCAGGCCTATGTCCACAAGCTGCTGACCGGTCGCATGGAGGGCTTCTCGCGCCTGCGAAAGGAGGCGGGGCTTTCGGGTTATCCGAGTCGTGAGGAGTCTGAGCATGACTGGATTGAGAACTCGCATGCCTCGACTGCGCTGAGCTACGCCCAGGGAATTGCGATCTCGTTTGCTCAGCGCGGGGAGTCGACCTCACGTCGAGTCGTCGCCATGGTCGGCGATGGCGCGCTCACTGGTGGTATGGCCTACGAGGCATTGAACAACATCGGCCACCGTGGATCGCGCGTGCTCATGATCTTGAATGACAACGGGCGCAGCTATGCGCCAACGATCTCGCGGCTCTCCGAATCACTTACTCAGCTGCGTCTCTCACCCTCCTACGGCGCAGTGCGTAACAAACTCAACCAAGTCATCTCTGAGATCCCCGGTGTTGGTTCGCTTGCCGGCCAGACGCTCCGCAGCCTGACCTCCGCGGTCCGTGATCTCATCGAGCCGCACGTCTTCTTCGAGGCCCTGGGAATCCGGTATACCGGGCCGATCGATGGACATGACATCGAACAGATGGAACGTGCGCTTCGCCTCGCCTCTGCGTGGGAGGGGCCGATGGTGCTGCACATCCTGACGAATAAGGGTAAGGGATATGGACCGGCGGAGTCCGATGAGGTACAGCGTCTCCATGACCTAAAGGCCCAGCCGTCGGTCGCCGCTCCTGGGGCCTCAACGGACAGTGGACCGGTGACGGTTGGTCCAACCTCGACCGAGCGCAGCTATACCGAGGCCTTTTCGACTGCGCTCATCGCCCAGGCGCAGAGTGATCGTCGAATAGTTGCGATGACGGCAGCGATGCCCGGACCGACGGGTCTGCTGCCCTTCGAGGCGAAGTTTCCCGACCGCTTTATCGATGTGGGTATTGCGGAGCAACATGCGATGACCTCTGCTGCGGGAATGGCGATGTCGGGACTTCGTCCCGTTGTGGCGATCTACTCCACCTTTTTGTCGCGCGCCTTCGATCAGGAGAACCTCGATGTGGGCCTGCACCATGCCCCCGTCGTGATCTGTGCCGATCGAGCGGGAGTAACCGGCGACGATGGCCCGAGCCATCACGGCCTCTTGGACATGGTGCTGGGTCTCGCGGTGCCGGGAATGCAGGTCTTCGCCCCCTCTGAGCCGGCGGAGATTGAGGGGATGTTGGCGAGCGCACTCGAAAACGAGGGACCCTCGCTGATCCGTTACCCAAAGACTCCAGGTCCGCTGCATCTCGCCGGGAGAGGTGATGGTCTCTCCTGTCGGGTCCTTGTCGCCGGCGATGAGGAGATCGTTCTCGTCGGTGTGGGCAAGATGGCCCAAGCCGCGATGGAGGCAGCGGAGACCCTGCGCGCCTCGGGATTGAATGTCACCGTGATCGATCCTCGTCTGATCCGCCCGCTCGACCCTGAGCTCGTCGAACGGTGCGCACGAGCACAGATCGTTGTCACGGCAGAGGACGGATTCGTTCACGGCGGAGCCGGTCAGTTTCTCCGAGCGAGCGTGGAGTCGCTCTGCGATGCTCGTGAGCTTGCACGACCTTATTTTTGTGTAAAGGGCATTGCCACGCATTACATTGCGCAGGCAAGCCCAGCGACGATTCTTGCCCGTGAGGGTCTCGACAGCGCCGGGATCGCCGCGACAACGTTGGCAGCGTGGCAGAACGTCGGCAGGGGCGGAGCCACTACCGACGAGGATTCACTCGCCAGATGACCAACGCGGGCGATCTCTCCGAGAGCGCTCCCATCCGTCTTGCTTCGGATGCGGTGATGCAAAAAGCTGGCGCCGAGAACTTTTCCGTTGCCTCTCGCCTCCTCCCGCGTCGATACCGTGACCATCTACTTGCGCTGTATGGCTATGCCCGACTGATCGATGACATCGGTGATCTGGCCGAGGGTGACCGACTTGCCCAACTCGACTGGGCGGAGGCCGAATTAGATCGTGGCCTCGCCGGGAACGCCACCCACCCGATCTTCGTCCGTGCGGCGCGCACAGCCGTGGCCTGTGAGATCAGCCGCGAGGTGATGATGGGGTTGATTGAGGCGAATCGACTCGACCAACGCAAGCGGCGCTACGCCGATGTCGCAGAGTTGATGCATTACTGCTCGCTGTCAGCGAATCCTGTTGGGCGAATGGTGCTCGCAATCTTCGGTGAGAGCTACCACCTCACCGATTCACTCAGTGATGACATCTGCACCGCTCTCCAGATCATCGAGCATCTGCAAGATCTCGCAGAGGACTACCAAGTGGACCGTATCTATCTCCCCGCGGAGGACCTTGCGAAATTTGGCGTAGAGGAGAAGATGTTCGGTGCGCCAATTGGTGCAGATGAACTTCGCAGGCTGGTCGCCTTTGAGGTTGCACGCGCCAACGAGCTGATCAGAAATGGGCGGCCGCTGCTGCGGCTGTTGCATGGTGCTGCTCGCCTCGCGGTAGCGGGATTTATCGGCGGCGGTCTGGCGCAGATCGATGCCTTCGCCGCTGCCAACTTCGATCCTCTTGCAACGGTCGTAAAGGCCTCGAAGTGGTCGATGATCGAGCATGTGGCCCGTTGCTATCTCGGGTCCGGCAGAGGATCCGGTGAGAATTTGCAGGGGGCTGCGTGAGCGATCTGGACGATGCCTACGCGCGCTGTGATGAGATCACAAGGAGAGAGGCAAAGAATTTCTCCTACGGAATCCGTCTTCTCCCGGAGCAAAAGCGTCACGCGATGTCCGCGCTCTACGCCTTTGCACGCAGGGTCGACGACATCGGAGACGGCAGACTTCCCGTGCAGGAGAAGCGGAGCGCACTAATGCACGTCCGGGAGGAGATTGCGCGGGCGGCGAAAGGCGAGGCCACCCCTGCTGACCCGGTGATGTTTGCACTTGCGGATGCAATGCACCGCTATCCCATTACAGCAGAGGAGCTCGCTGAGGTGGTGACCGGCTGTGAACTCGACGGCACCCAGAACCGATGGGAGAGCTACGCGGACCTTGAGTATTACTGCACCTGCGTCGCGGGATCCATCGGTCGGCTCTCACTCGCGGTCTTTGGAACCGATGAACCACAGCTCGGTGCGCATCTTGCCAACCGACTCGGTATCGGCCTGCAGATCACCAACATCTTGCGCGATGTTGTGGAGGATCGCGAGACGATGGGTCGCGTCTACCTTCCTCAGGAGGACCTTCGCGCCTTTGGCTGCAATGAGGACGCCACGGGTCCGACCGATGCACTCGTCGAACTCGTCCACTTTGAGGCGGCGCGGGCGATCACGGCCTATAACGAGGGACTCGCACTCCTTGACCTACTCGATCACCGTTCCCGTGCCTGCGTTGCGGCGATGTCGGGAATCTACCGTCGGTTGCTGACGCGGATCGAACGTTCACCGGAGGCGATCTTTGCAACACGGGTCTCATTGCCGACCTATGAGAAGGCGTGGGTTGCCATCCGCGCACTTGCCGGAGCGGGCGTATGAGCGCAGCAGAGTTTGACGATCTGGGGGATCGGCAGCGCCCACATCTCATCGTGGTCGGTGGGGGACTCGCCGGTCTTACCGCAGCGATCGATGCGATCGATCGGGACTGGCAGGTCACGCTCTTTGATGCCCGTCCCCGCCTGGGCGGCGCGACCTGGTCGTTTGCACGTAAGGGCCTCATGTTTGACAACGGACAGCACGTCTATCTCGCCTGCTGTGACTCCTACCGGCGCTATCTCAATCGAATTGGAATGACCGAGATGTCACCGCTCTCGCGCCTTGCAATTCCCGTCTTGCAGCCGGACCCAAGTGGTGCAGCTCCGCGACTGTCGTGGATCCGGCGCAATGGTCTTCCTGCCCCGCTCCATCTTGCCGCCTCGCTTGGCTCGTACCGTTACCTCTCGTTGGGCGAGCGTGTAGCGATCGGTCGTGCTGCCCTCGCAATCCGCCGACTCCGTCTTGATGATCCACACCTCGACACCGAGACCTTTGCAAGCTTTCTTCTGCGTCATGGACAGAGTCCCCGTTCGATCGAGGTGCTGTGGGATCTCATCGCGCTTCCCACGATCAACGTGCGCGCTAAGGAGGCCTCACTCCTGATGGCGGCGAAGGTCTTCCAAACAGGGCTCTTGGCACGTGCTGACGCCGCTGATATCGGTTGGTCGCGTATTCCACTCACCCAGCTACACGTTGATCCGGCTCTGGGGATCCTTACCGCCGCTGGAGCGAGGGTGCACGCATCGGCAAAGGTAAGCGAGGTACTTCTCGATGATGAGCGTCGTCGTGTCACTGGTGTGCGTGTTGATGGTGAGCGCTATTTTGCCGATGCAGTCGTGCTCGCCGCAAACGCGGAGTCGGTTGCTGAGCTTCTGCCCGCTGAGGCGGGCGTGGACACCGCGGGTATCGACGCTCTCGGGAACTCGCCAATTATCGATGTGCATCTGGTCTTTGATCGCAAGGTCATGGATTATCGACTTGCCTCGGGTATCGACTCTCCCGTGCAGTTTGTCTTTGATGCGACCGAATCTGCAGGACTTGATCCCGAGCGTGGGCAGAGCATCGCCATCTCCATCTCTGGTGCAGACGAGGAGCACGGTGAGCGACCTGAGGTCCTGATCGATCGGTATCGTGGAGCACTCGCCGAGCTCTTCCCGCGGGTCCGTGAGGCCGAGCTCATCGACGGGGTCGTAAGCCGTGAGCACCGGGCGACCTTTCGCGCAGGTGTGGGTTCACAGCGCAAGCGCCCCGGTGTCGCGACCGATCTCTCCAATTTGGTGATGGCCGGTACCTACACCGACACCGGGTGGCCCGCCACGATGGAGGGCGCGGTTCGCTCTGGGGCACTTGCGATCGCCACACTCGCTGGGGTCCAGCCCTTTTCTACAACGCCATCTCTGTTGAAGGAGGCCATCTGATGGCTACAGATACAACCGTCCCATCGGTGCTCTTTCGCGCGCGCGATCTCGTCGTTCCCGCGCTCCGTGCGGCCGTCGACCTTCTTGCTCCAGAGCTCCAGGGGGTCGCTGCATATCACCTGGGCTGGGTGGATGAGCTCGGAACGGCACTTGCAGGTGATGGAGGAAAGGGTGTCCGTCCGGCACTCGCGGTACTCTCCGCAGAGGCCGTTGGCGCGGCGGGACGGATTGGAGTGCCGGGTGCGGCAGCGATCGAGCTGGTGCACAACTACTCCCTTATCCACGACGATGTGATGGATAACGACCGCGAGCGTCGGCACCGTGCAACGGTCTGGACGGTCTTTGGTGTGCCACAGGCGATCATCGTGGGCGACGCGCTCGCGGCACTCGCGGTGCAGGTCCTTTTAGATCCTGCCCTGCTCGTTCCCGAGGTGGGTCAGTCCGAGGGATCTGCAGCTGCGCGTCTTCTCACCGAGGCAACCGCAAAGATGATCGCCGGCCAGTCACAGGACATGGCCTTTGAGGAGCGCGAGCGGGTCACCTTCGCGGAGTGCATCGCGATGGAGGCCGGGAAGACGGGAGCGCTCCTTGGCTGCGCATCTTCTATCGGTGCGGTGCTGGCAGGAGCAGGTTCCGATACCGTCGCGGCTCTCGATCGCTTTGGCGTCGAGCTCGGCATCTCCTTTCAAGCGGTCGATGACCTCCTTGGTATCTGGGGAGATCCAAAGACCACCGGCAAACCGCGCATGGCCGATCTTCGTCAGCACAAGAAATCTCTGCCCGTGACCTTCGCCCTCTCCTCTGGGGCGGCGATCGCCGATGAACTCGCTGCACTGTTGCAGGTAAGCGAGCTCTCGGAGGAGCAGATCGTACGGATGGCAACCATCGTGGAGGAGTGCGGGGGTCGTGAGGCGACAAATGCTCTCGCTGATGAGCGATTGACACTCGCGCTTGCCTCGCTCGAATCTGCGGCGATCACCGATAGCGCGCATGAAGAATTCAGAGAGATCGCCCGGTTTGTAGTGGAAAGGCAGTTTTAAGCATGAGCACCCCTCCGGCGACCTCAGCGACCACAGATACCTCGGTCATCACCGCAACGCTCCAGCGCGCACGCTCGTATCTTGTCTCTCTGCAAAGTGAAGACGGCTGGTGGAAGGGTGACCTTGAGACCAACGTCACGATGGATGCCGAGGATCTGATGATGCGTGAGTTCATCGGTCTGCGCGATCCAAAGGACACCGCTGCCGCGGCGCGGTGGATCCGTTCGCAGCAGCGCGAGGACGGCACGTGGGCGAATTTCTATGACGGCCCCGGTGATCTCTCGACCTCGGTTGAGGCCTACGTGGCGCTGCGCATCGCGGGTGATGCACCGGAGGCTCCACACATGCAGGCAGCGGCGGCCTTCATACTCGCGAAAGGTGGAGTGGAGGAGGCACGGGTCTTTACGAAGATCTGGCTTGCGCTCTTTGGACTCTGGGAGTGGGATGACCTCCCCGTCATCCCACCAGAGATCATCTTCCTGCCGCCAAAGGTGCCACTCAATATCTACGAGTTCGGTTGCTGGGCTCGCCAGACCTTCGTAGCGCTCACCGTGGTTGCAGCGCTCCGCCCCGGTCATCCGATCGGTTTTACCCTGCCGGAGTTGCGGACCGGGATCCGTCCGCCCGAGCCCAAACTCTCAATTTGGAACTGGAGTGGTCGGTTCGCTATTGCGAACAAACTGCTCCTCAAGTATGAGCACCTTGCCCAGTCGGGACTGATCCGTAACACCGTGCGCGAACTTGCGCTGGGACTTACGGAGCGTTGGATCGTCAAGCGTCAGGAGGCGGACGGGAGTTGGGGTGGCATTCAACCGCCCTGGGTGTACTCGATCATGGCGCTCTATCTGCGTGGCTATCCCTTGGAGCATCCTGTCATTGCAAAGGCACTTGAGGGTTTCGACCGCTTCATGGTGCGTGAGAACGAGATGCGGTGGCTTGAGGCCTGTCAGTCTCCGGTCTGGGACACGGCACTCGCCACGATCGCGCTCGCCGATGCAGGTCTCCAAGAGGATGACCCCGTGTTGGTGAAGGCATCGAATTGGCTCCTCGGGCAAGAGGTCACGGTGCGCGGTGACTGGGCGGTGCGCAAGCCAGATCTCCCCGTCGGGGGTTGGGCCTTCGAGTTCGCTAACGATAACTATCCCGATGTCGACGACACCGCAGAGGTCGTGCTCGCACTGCGTCGTGCGCGACTTGGCGATCAACGCGCCGTCGACGCCGCGGTCGCTCGGGCAATGGTATGGGTCAAGGGAATGGTCTCGCAGAAGGGCGCCTGGGGAGCCTTTGATGCGGACAACATCCGGGAACTCCTCTATGAGCTTCCCTTCTCCGACTTTGGCGCGGTGATCGACCCCCCGAGCGCAGATGTAACTGCTCACGTGGTGGAGATGCTTGCCCATGAGGGAGAGGCCGAGAGCGAACTGGTGCAGCGCGCCATCGGTTGGCTTCGATCTGAGCAGGAGGAGGATGGCGCCTGGTTCGGCCGTTGGGGTGTGAATTATGTCTATGGCGTCGGATCCGTTATCCCTGCGTTGATCTCTGCAGGTGTCTCCGGTGAGGATCCAGTGGTTGCGCGCGGTCTTGACTTCTTGCGTCGGCATCAAAATGAGGATGGCGGATGGGGTGAGGACATTCGCTCCTACGATGACCCCTCGTTGCGCGGACAGGGGCACTCCACCGCCTCTCAGACCGCTTGGGCGCTGCTCGCCTTTGTCGCTGCAGGCCGCGCAGATGAGGATGCCGCTCATCGCGGCGCACAATTTCTTGCATCGACACAGCTCGAAAGTGGCGGCTGGGATGAGCCGTACTACACCGGTACCGGCTTCCCGGGAGACTTCTACATCAACTATCACCTCTATCGTCTCGTCTTTCCGGTCTCAGCGTTGGGTCGTTGGTGCAGTGCGCTTGGCATCGATCTTGGGACCGGAATTCCGGCGCGCTCGCTGGTGCAACCCGCGCCAACACCCTCACGGTGACACCTTTATGCGTGCGTTACCTCGCTCCTCTCGCGATTGAGGCGGTGGCGATCCGACGGGGAGCACCTCGGGCAACCATCGAGCGCATCGGCATGGGACCAGATCGGGCACGTCAGAGCACCGAGGGACTCCTCGCACGCGATCTCGCTCCTCGTCCAACGGTGCTTCTTGGTGTCGCCGGCGGACTCCACGAGGGCGATCTGCCAGGCGAGATCATTGTGGCGAGTTCGCTCATAGCCGGTCCAGATGAGCCGGAGATTGCCCTTGAGGGGGTAGTTGCACTCGCCGAGCTGCTCGGACGTGAGAGACTGAGGGTGAAGGTAGGGAGAATGGTCTCTGTTTCAGCGATCGTCCATGGCGAGGAAAATCGCCGAGCGCTCGCAGATCGTGGAGCACTTGGTGTCGACATGGAGTCTTACTGGTGCGCTCCGCTACAGCGAGTTCATCCCTTCGCAGTAGTTCGTGTCCTACTCGATGTGCCCGGCAGGGAGCTTCGCTCACCCGCGGTGCTCGCTACGGCACGCGAGGCATATCGTTCGCTCAAGATCGTGTCGCGTACCCTCGCCACATGGTCTCCGGTTAGCGTTGATGGGTATCCACTCCCGGAGGTTGGTGAAAATTAATGGGCATTCCCCTACGGCAGAACTTGCGAATGGCGAAATATCTCGCCACGATGAAGCTGAAAAAGGTCGAGAAGTATCCGCTCATCGTGGAGCTTGAGCCACTCTTTGTCTGCAACCTCGCCTGCCCGGGCTGCGGAAAGATCCAGTATCCGACGGAGATCCTCCGCAAGCGCGTGAGCCCTGAGGACGCCTTTGCGGCGATCGAGGAGTGTGGCGCACCGATGGTCTCCATCGCCGGTGGTGAGCCACTTCTGCACCCACAGATCAACGAGATCGTTGAGGGTCTCATGGCACGGAAGCGCTTTGTCTATCTCTGCACCAACGCGGTTCTGTTGAACCGCAAGATGGACATGTTCAAGCCCTCGCCCTATTTCTCTTGGGTCGTGCACCTTGATGGCCTTAAGGATCGTCACGATCAGGCGGTCGATCGTGAGGGGGTCTTTGAGGAGGCGGTCTCTGCGATCCGCGAGGCGAAACGTCGCGGTTTCCGGGTTACAACGAACTCGACGTTCTTTGATAGTGACTCGCCAAAGACCGTGCGTGAGGTTCTCAACTTCATCAACGATGACCTGAAGGTCGACGCAATGATGATCTCCCCGGCCTATGCCTATGAGAAGGCTCCTGATCAAGATCACTACCTTGGAGTGGAGCGCTCCCGTGAACTGTTCAAGGAGGCCTTCAGCGAGGGGCACCGTAAGCGCTGGCGTCTCAATCACACGCCGCTCTTCCTCGATTTCCTCGAGGGAAAAGAGGACTATCAGTGCACGCCTTGGGGGATCCCCAGCTACTCCATCTTCGGATGGCAGCGTCCCTGTTACCTCATGGGTGATGGCTACGCCTCGACGTACAAGGAACTCTTAGAGACGACCGACTGGTCAAAGTATGGACGTGGAAATGATGCGCGATGTGACAACTGCATGGCGCACTGTGGCTACGAGCCTACGGCCGTGCTCGCAACCACCTCTTCGCTGCGCCAGTCGCTCCGCGCTGCGTTAGGTACGCACTAACACGACTACGATTGAGACCTCTTAGGCGAACCTGCCTGAGTCGTTGGGGCCATAGCTCAGCTGGTTAGAGCGCCTGGTTTGCAACCAGGAGGTCAGGGGTTCGACTCCCCTTGGCTCCACAAAAATGTTGTCAAAAGCACAGCAACATCGATGCCAAGGTTCGCCCCCTGGCTCTTCGGGTTCAAACGCGAATGACGGGCAGCTCTGCCAGGTTGATGTAGTCATCGTCCTGAGTGACAATCG
>CAIMWD010000120.1 GCA_903845085.1 uncultured Acidimicrobiaceae bacterium | reverse complement strand
TGAGGATGTGGCCATGGCCGCTGCCGAACAGACCGTGGTGGCCCCCTGATCGATCCGGAGCTTGGGGCGCGTCACCAACGGGTGACGCGCCTTCGGCGACTCGTCACGCGCCGAAGTGTGCGCGACGAAGAGGGTTGTTTTGTTGCCGAGGGCACACGTGTGCTGGCGGCAGCTCTCGATGCGGATCTTCCCCTTGAGGCGCTCTATCTCGATCTTGGTGCGAGCCTCAACGAGGCCGCCGAGGAGGTTGTCGAGCGCGCTCGAGCGCGGGGGATCCGCATCTTTGGTCTCGTTCCCGGTGTCATCGATCGGGTCACCGACACGGTAACCCCACAACCGCTCCTCGGGGTAGTGCCCATCATGGAGCGGCGACTCGCCGATCTTGCGGTGGGGCATCTCCTCGTCCTGGTCGATGTGCGCGATCCCGGCAATATCGGTACGATCATCCGCTCCGCGGACGCCGCAGGTCTCGCTGGAGTCGTGACGACACATGGCTGTGGCGATCTCTTTAACCCCAAGGTGGTCCGTGCGAGCGCAGGATCGCTCTTTCATCTGCCACTGGTGCGCGAGGGCGATGCCGGTGATCTCGTGCGGTCGCTCGGCCGTTCGGGCTATCTCACGGTTGCCACGACGCTCGATGGAGCCGTGGATCATGCGGAGCTTCCGCTGGAGCGACCCCTTGCGATCCTCTTGGGAAACGAGGCGAATGGACTCACCGAGGAGATCATCGCATCCTGTGCCGCTCGGGTGACAATACCTATCGCCGGGGGAGCGGAGTCGCTAAATGTGGCGATGGCAGCGACGGTAATCGCCTTCGATCTCGCGCGCCGTCGGCGCCAAGCGAGCCACGAGGTCGCTTAGCATGAACGCGTGACATCAGAACCCGTAACAACGCCGCTCATCGATGAGGCCCGCGCCTTCGCCCTCGCCTCGACCGCTGAGATCAGCTCTGTGACCAGCTCGATCGAGCTTGATGAGCTCGAGGCACGTCTCACGGGTCGTCGTTCACCCTTTATCGAATGGAAGCGATCACTTGCCGACCTGCCTGTCCCAGAGCGCCCAGGGGCAGGTCAGGCACTGAACGTAGCGCTCGGTGAGCTGACACAGGCGATCGCTGCACGGCGTACAGAGATCGTTGCCAATGAGCGCGTGGCGATGTTGCACCGTGATCGGCTCGATCTTGGCGAGGTCATCGGCGCATGGGCGCCCGGTCATTTACATCTCATTACCCAGGTCCGCGAGGAGCTCGAGACGGTCTTTCTCGGGATGGGTTACGAGATCGCCGAGGGTCCAGAGATCGAGACGGACTGGTACAACTTCACCGCACTCAACATGCCCCGCCATCACAGCGCCCGCTCCATCCAAGACAGCTTCTATCTCCAAGTTGGCGAGGAGGAGTCCTGGCTACTGAGGTCGCAGACCTCACCGGTGCAGATCCGGCTCTTAGAGCGCGGCGCGCTTCCGCTCTATGCAATCGCACCCGGTCGCGTCTATCGCCGCGACACCGCCG
>CAIMWD010000119.1 GCA_903845085.1 uncultured Acidimicrobiaceae bacterium | reverse complement strand
TATAAATTCAATTTATAAATTTGCGTGAATCGCTGCTGCCACCGCCTCACCAATGGCGGTCGCTCGGTCAATTGGCGTTGGTTCGCGGTGTCGCATTCAGATGAAAGTAAGTGAAGATCCTGATCGATTGGAGCCGCTTTGATGTCGACGCACCGTACGCGTGTTGCAGACGATTACGCAGAGTGATCAAGTTTGTCGACACCGCTTTGGCCCCTGGTGTCTTGCCGTCGTTACCGTCATGGTTTACGAGGACAAATAAGACCGGGCAGGTTGCCGCCACCAAGGCGATTTGAGCGGTGTCCAAGATCTTGTAGCTCTCAACAATTGCTGGATAGTCTGCCAACGAACGATTGCGAGGATCCGACCCAAACGTGAGGGCCGGAAGAACGGGCCGTGGTATCGGAGCATCTCGGCGCATACCGGCAGGGGGATGTTCTAGGTAGTAGGCAAAATCGGCAAATCCATCGTTGAAATAAAACGCGATGCAGTCGCCCGGTGCGCTCTCGTTGATGACTGTGGTCGTCGCCAAGCGCCAGTTGTCGATGGAGATGTTGTAGGTATTTGGCAGCTGCTCCGCTCGAAGAAAGATGATCGCTGCGCAACATGCCCATGACAACGGCATTAGGGGGACGATGCTCAACACATAGGCAAGAATCAAGGTCATGCCAGGTATGCACATCACGAAGTAGTGATCGTAAAACACCGGGTGATAGTTCAACGAGATGGCATAGGCGATCGCAGGTGGCAGCACGAGCCAAAGCCCCGCCAAGATAACGCCAAAGCCAACAGTCCGATGATTCGTGAACTTTGCTTGGATGATCCCCGCGACGAATCCCACACATAACAAGATCACGGTGGCTTCCGTAAGTAGATGCGACGAAGAGGTCGTGAGTGTGTTCGGTCGCGCCGACGATAAAAACGCAATATCTTCTCGGACAGTGAGGATGTTCGGGCGTGCAAGCCAAAAGAGCTGATTTGCGCCTCGCGCCGTTGCGATTACTGCAAGCGGTAATAACGCCACAATCATCGCGGGCATCAATGCAGCCATGTACTTGAGCGACGCGCGAAACCTTGGATGGAAAAGTACGGCAATGAGCTGAGCCACTATGACGAATCCAGCAAGTAACTCGGTATAACAGCTCAATACTGCGAACACCCCATAGATGACAAACATTCGCTTTCGACCGTCTCGAAGAGCGATGACGAGCGCGAGAGAGGAGGCGGTGAGTAGCAATGCCACGAGGTCATAACCTCGCATCTGTTGCGCCCAATTGAGAACCGGCAGACTGATTGCCATCAGCGCCGCACTGAACAACCCTGCCCGCCGAGAGAAGACTGCCTTACCCAATAGGTAGCTACCAGGAGTGAGCAAGGTCGCACACGCAACGGAAACCATCCGCAGCGTATCGGTCCCAGTGCCAAACAGTTTAAGGATGACGTGCAACACGAGGTAGTAGAGCGAGAGGTTCCCGCCGTCATGGCTAATCGCACGAAATAGAGCACTACCGTTTTGCGACGAGATCGAGATACTTGCCGCCTCATCGCCCCAGACACTTGGGACCCCAAGGTGAAAGGTGCCAAGAAAAAATGTTGCAATCGTGCAGGTTGCGACGAATACAGTCGCCCAATAATCACCTCGAACCACATCCAAGATACGGGTACTACACACATGCGCACGACGAATCAAATGCATAGTTATCATCAGCCCAGAACGACCGTAGCATGCTCGATTACGCAGCAAATCTGTGACTGCTATTGATCAATTGCACCTCAGTCTCGATCGATACTTGACATTCGATCCGTCGTTGACCTCGCGAAATTAAGGGGAACTATCGATATCTCACTGAGGATTCTTCCGGCTGGGCCATACGCAGGTAGTAGGTTCTCGCCGCGCAAGGAACTCCGCGCCAAGAGTGTGTCATGGCCACGTATCTCCTCGAGGTTCATATGCGCGGCCGACCCACACCTGCTCGGGCCACGAGCTACGTGCAGGAACTCTTAGTCGAGATCATGAGCTCAATTTCGTCCCACGTCGGCCCCTCAGACAATTTCATGCCGCGTGAGTCGGACTCGGCACTGTCGCGTGCAAAGCTCCGAACCCTGAGACGACTGTGGTGGGATCTCACGAGCGGTGCGTGGTCGTTCAGGCCTGGTAGACACAGCTGACAGCGCTCCGCTGTACGAGGAGACAACCGCGCGCGTAGGGTCGTTGACTCCATAATTGTGGAGGCAAGTTATCTCTATATCTTTGTGAATAACTGGATATCTGAGTGAATAACTGGCGCACTGCGAGTTCTCCCCGAGACCGTGCCCATCTGCCCAAATCGGGCGCTGAATTGCGTGAGACCCGGCCAAGAATGGCCGGGTCTCAACTCCTTTGGCAACATGGTTGCCGTGTGATTACATCATGCCCATCTGGTTTTCGTGACCATGGTCATCGCCACCTGCATGTGCAGGCTCTGGCTTGTCAACCACGGCCGCCTCCGTCGTGAGCAGAAGCGCCGCGATTGAGGCTGCGTTCTGCAGCGCCGAGCGGGTTACCTTTGCGGGGTCGATTACACCCGACTTCACAAGGTCCTCGATAACACCAGTTGCCGCGTTAAGACCAAAGGAACCCTCGGCCTTCGCAACCTCCTGCACCATAACCGCACCCTCAAGACCGGCGTTGATCGCGATCTGCTTGAGGGGCTCCTCGAGGGAGCGGGCAACGATGTAGGCACCGGTGCGCTCGTCACCAGAGAGGCTCTCCGCAACGGCCTCGACGGCGGAGCGGCTACGCACAAGCGCGGTGCCACCCCCTGCGACGATGCCCTCTTCGATCGCAGCGCGGGTCGCGGAGAGTGCGTCCTCGATACGGTGCTTCTTCTCTTTGAGCTCAATCTCCGTCGCTGCGCCAACGCGCACGACAGCCACGCCACCAGCGAGCTTTGCGAGCCGTTCTTGGAGCTTCTCGCGGTCCCAATCCGAATCTGATTCCTCGATCTCACGACGGATCTGTGCGACACGTGCCGCAACATCGGCTGCCTCGCCACCACCATCGATGATCGTGGTCTCGTCCTTGGTCACCACGATTCGACGTGCACGGCCAAGTAGGTCGAGCGTCACGGTCTCGAGCTTGAGGCCGACCTCCTCAGAGATGACCTGGGCACCGGCGAGGATTGCAATATCACCGAGCATCGCCTTGCGACGCTCACCAAAGCCAGGGGCTTTGACCGCGACTGAGTTAAAGGTGCCACGGATCTTGTTGACAACAAATGTCGCAAGCGCCTCACCCTCGACATCCTCTGCGATGACCAGGAGTGACTTACCCGTCTGCATGACCTTTTCCAGGACGGGAACCAGCGCCTGCACCGTGGAGATCTTTGAGTTCACGATGAGGATATAGGGGTCCTCAAGGATGGCCTCTTGACGCTCAGCGTCGGTGACGAAGTAGGGCGAAAGGTAGCCCTTGTCGAACTGCATTCCTTCGGTGAACTCAAGTTCGAGACCGAAGGTGTTTGACTCCTCGACGGTCACGGTACCGTCCTTGCCGACCTTATCGATCGCGTTCGCCAACACCTCACCGATGTTTGCGTCTGCGGCCGAGATGGAGGCGACCTGAGCGATCTCGTTTCGTCCCTCGACCTCGCGGGCCTGCGTACGGATCGACTCAACCGCGGCAGCGACGGCTGCCTCGATGCCCTTCTTCAGTGACATCGGGTTTGCACCAGCGGCGACGTTCTTCAGTCCCTCACGCACGAGCGCCTGGGCCAACACCGTTGCGGTCGTGGTTCCGTCGCCGGCCACGTCGTTCGTCTTGGTCGCAACCTCACGAACCAGCTGGGCGCCCATGTTCTCAAAGGGGTCCTCTAGCTCGATCTCACGTGCGATAGTGACACCATCGTTGGTGATGGTGGGAGATCCGAACTTCTTGTGCAGGACGACATTGCGACCCTTGGGTCCAATGGTTACCTTGACGGCGTCGGCGAGCTTGTTTACACCCGCCTCAAGGCCGCGACGCGCGGCCTCATCGAATCGCAGAATCTTTGACATCAGTTGCCTACCTTTGCCAGCACGTCACGGCTGGTGAGGATCAGTAGGTCCTCGCCATCGATGGTGATCTCCGTGCCGCCGTACTTTGAGTACACGACCTTGTCACCTGCTGCGATGTCGAGCGGGATCAGCTCGCCAGTTGCGTCGGCGCGACGGCCGGGTCCAACGGCAAGGACCTCTCCCTGCTGGGGCTTCTCTTTGGCCGTGTCGGGGATCACAAGACCCGACGCGGTCGTCTCTTCCGCCTCGCTCGGGCGTACGACGATACGGTCGTCTAGTGGTTGCAACTTCATCTGAGCGGCCTCCTTTGGCTCTATTAGCACTCTGACCTTTGGAGTGCCAATGTTAGCGAGCTCGTTGGCACTCGGCAAGCGAGAGTGCGAATGCAGCACTGCCCTTCGATCTGGACTCTGCCTAAGCACCGTCCGTCGCTCTCCAACGGTGGGGCGAGGTGCGATGCGGCGAGGTCGAGCACCTGCGCCGGTGGGCTAGACCAGTTCGGCGGGGAAGGCGAGGTTGGGCACCACCGCGAGGTCGAGCGGAGAGGGCCCCTGTGTCACCAAGCGGAAGTAGGCGGCAGCGGCGATCATCGCCGCATTATCGGTGCACATTGCGCGCTCGGG
>CAIMWD010000118.1 GCA_903845085.1 uncultured Acidimicrobiaceae bacterium | reverse complement strand
CTCCCCCGCCGCCTCTCGTCCCAGAAGTCGGAGCGCGCGCGCCATCCATGCACCGAGCTCCTCTCGGGAGAAGGCATTATCGAGGCTCATCATGGCCACTGCATGGCGTACCGGGGAGAAGGTGGTCGATGGCAGTGAACCGACTCGCTGTGTCGGTGACCCGAGATCGGCGAGCTCGGGGAATCGCTCCTCGATCTCGCGCAACTCACGTACCAGCGCGTCATAGCTCGCGTCGGTGATCTCCGGTTCGTCCTCTTGGTAGTACCGAGTGGCGTGATACTCCAGCTGTGCGGCGAGTGTCTGCGCGCGTTCCCGCACCGCTTCGGTGAGTTCGCCCTCTCCACTCACCGTGCAATAACTCCTGAGGCGACGACGTGGTCGCCCAGGTAGCAGGCGACGATCTGGCCCGGCGCAATGCGTCGTGAGGGGGCGTGCAGGGTGACACCCAACGGGGTGAGGCGCGCCGGAAGAGCGCGGCCATGCGCACTGGCCTGCACGAGGACCTCGGCGCCCATTGCGAGCGGCGCATCCACAAATGTCCAGCTGTTGATCTCATAACCATCGACGAGCAGGTCGTCTTGGTCACCCACGATCACCTGACGACGGGCGAGGTCAACATCGACGACATAGCGAGGCCGTCCGCTGTTCGCCGTCCCAATGCCACGGCGCTGTCCGATCGTCACCAGCTCAATCGCGGGAACTTCGCCCTGTTTTACACCGCTCTCGCGCTCGATGACCGTGCCCGCGTGCAGTGCGATCCGCTCTTGGAGAAAGGAACCGCGTCCCACCCCCTTGGTGTGCGAGGCGATGAAGCACACCTCCTGACTCTCGGGCTTCTCTGCAGTGCGCAGCCCGCGCGATCTCGCATACTCACGGGTCGCTGACTTCTCCATCTCCCCGATCGGCAGAAGAAGGTGCCTCAGCTGTTCCTGTGTCAGCATCGAGAGCACATAGGACTGATCTTTCTTGGGATCCTCACCGCGCGTGAGCGCAAAGTGTCCATCTTCTTTCGCTATGACGCGCGCGTAGTGGCCCGTTGCGATCGCCTCAAAGCCAAGTCGACGGGCTCGGTCGAGGAAGGCATCGAATTTTAGATGTCGATTGCACTCGATGCAGGGGTTCGGGGTTGCGCCCTGACGATGTGCCTCCACGTAGGGATCCACGACATGTGCGTTAAAGGACTCCGTGAAGTTGAAGACATGGTGATCGATGCCGAGATGGTCCGCGACACGGCGGGCGTCGGCCACATCAGCGACCGAGCAGCAGCCAGAGTCCCCGGCGCCGCCCCAAAGCTTCATCGTTGCCCCGACGACCTCGTGGCCCGCATCAACCAAGAGGGCCGCCGCGACCGAGGAGTCGACTCCTCCTGACATCGCCACCAGTATCCGCATCTCTCTATTGTTCCAGCCCTGCGGGCACATCAGCTCAACAGGCCAAACCCAGTGAGCTAGGCGCGCAGCTGATCAACGGCGCTGAGGAGCGCAGTGGCGGCGTACTCCACCTCATCTACGGTCGTCGTGGTGCCGAGCGAGAGGCGTATCGAGGATCGGGCGACGGCCAGTGAGCGGCCCATTGCGAGCAGTACATGACTGGGGTCGAGCGCACCACTCGCGCAGGCCGAGCCCGCCGAGGCCGCGACACCGCGGGCGTCGAGCGCGAGGAGGAGTTCCTCTTGATCGATGCCGGGAATGTGGAGATGTGCGATACCGGGATGTCGGTGCGCCCTCGTGGTCAGCTCAATCACTCCTCCCGGGTGCGCGTCTATGCGTGCGATGAGGCGATCACGCAGCGCCGCGACGCGAACGATCGTCGCGGCGCGGCGCTCCACCGTGCGGGCAAGTGCAGCGGCAAATCCGATGATCCCGGCGACGTTCTCGGTGCCCGCACGCCATCCACGCTCCTGTTGTCCCCCGAGCATCACCGGAGTGCAGCGAGTGCGTGCCTGTTCGCGCACGACAAGGGCACCCACACCCTTTGGACCTCCCACCTTGTGTGCACTCACACTCACGAGATCACAACCGGCGGTGAGCTCTGCAAGGTCATACCAGGGAAGTGCCTGTATTGCATCGGTGTGAAGGAGCGCCTCGGGTGAGTGGGCACGCACAAGTTCCCGGATCGTGGCGATTGGTTGCTCCGTACCCACCTCGTTATTCACCGCCATCACACTTACGAGCGCAACGCGCTCATCGAGCACCGCCTGCAGCGCGACGAGATCGAGCACCCCCTCGGGGGTGACCGCAAGCAGCTCTGCCCCTAGCTCCTCAGCGGGACGCAGTACCGCGTGATGTTCAATGGCGCTGACGAGAAGACGCGTGGGGCCATCGGTGGTGCGCGCATTTGCAACGCCGATCACCGCAAAGTTGTCCGCCTCAGTTCCCGATCCCGTGAATACAAGCTCCTCCGGCCGCGCACCGAGCGCCTGCGCCACCGACTCATGGGCCTCATCGAGCGAACGCCGAACCTCACGCGCGCTGCGGTAGATCCCGGAGGGATTCGCGTAGTGCCCCTGAAGATAGGGAAGCATCGCCTCGACGACCTCCGGATCCACGGGTGTCGTCGCCGCATGATCAAGGTAGGCGCCCTCCAAGCGCGAAGAGTCGATCACGACCACAGCATCTCAGATCACCGTACTCACGAGGTCAGATAACAGGTGGTCGAAGACTGTGTGAGCGTCGCCATCGCTGGCGCCGCGCCGCCGTGGGTGAGCGAGGCGACGGAGGGATCCGCATTGCCAAGGCGCGCCACGTTCGTAGAGGGATCGGTTCCGCTGAATTCATCTCGCAAGAATGCGGAGGTAACCGCAGCGACGACATTGAATGCAGGGCGATCGGTGCCGATGTAGGGGGGGAGGTGATGCGCGGAGCCGATACGCAGAAACCACTTATTGGTCAACGCGAGGCTGTTGTAGATCGCGGTCGAGAACTGTGGTGGATTGCAGGTGTCGGTTGCACTCTGGACGACGAGCAGCGCGGGCGACGGGGATGCAGTGGCAAGGTGATCTGGTGTTGGAGTCCCGGCACCGA
Source organism: uncultured Acidimicrobiaceae bacterium (assembly GCA_903845085.1). Classification (GTDB taxonomy): domain Bacteria; phylum Actinomycetota; class Acidimicrobiia; order Acidimicrobiales; family Bog-793; genus CAIVND01. The sequence continues at coordinate 7,182 of CAIMWD010000118.1, read as the reverse complement.
AGAGCTCCCCGGAGAGACCGACGACCGCTTTGATGTGCAGCCCGCTATTTACATATTTTGGATCGAAGCCGAGCGCAACCGCGGTCAATGCACCGTCAGACTGTCCTGCCACTGCCAACTGATGCGAGGCGACGAGTCGGTGCGCGACCGGGCAGATCGAGGTAAGCGTCGTTGCAGCGCGCTGCATCGATCGCGCCACAAAGGCCATATCTGCCGGCTGATTGACATCATCGGCCTCGGGAACATAACGGATGGCAAAGGGAACTTTGGTCACGTTCTCCCGGTTGGTGTCGGGAAAGAGTGGGGCCGCCACAACAAACCCGGCCGCAACCCAGCGGTCGAGGAGGCGAGAATAGGTATCTGGTGTGAGGTCATATCCGTGACCAAAGATCACCAAGGGATAGGGACCAAAGGAGCGCGCCGGTGCAGCGCCGGGGATCTCACTCCGGCCATGGGCGGCGGCGGTCGTCGGATAGCGCACCTCAGTGACGAGCACACGTCCACGGCGGGTCGTCGAATTGTCGTAGTCCTGTGTCGACCTCGTTGCATCCACAAAGGTGCAGCGAACGATACCCACACCAAAACTCGTAGGGCGGATTGGAGCAGGATGCTTACCTCCGCCGATGAGCACGAGGCCGGCGACGCCAACTGCGATGACGAGAACCGCTCCGGCAAACATTCGGACGGCACGCTGGCGACGCTGGCGCATGGAGAGTCGGCGAGCCTGCGCCGCCGCAGCGGAACCGCGGCGGGCAGGGGCGGGGCGACGTGCGGCCGTGCTCCGCGTCGCTGGAGTAACCCGTGTGCGCGACGGGGGCGCGTAACGCGCGGGGCGACGTCGCGCGGGGCGACGTCGCGAGGGACGACGGTGACTCGGCATCGTTACAACCTACAAGAGCCGATCCATGGACGCAGTCGCCCCTTACGCTGGCTGGGCGATCATGACCACGAGCGCACCAACAAAACAGCAGCTGGTCGCCATCGCGGCCCGGTCACACCGGCGAGCGACGCGCGCAAGCTCGGCGAGGTTGGCGGTGGGGTCGCTGAACATCGCCTGCAGCGTCCGTTCGCTAGGCCACACCAGTGCCGAGGCGATTCCCGTCGCGATGAACCAGATACCCAGTCCCAGATAGGGATAGAGCTTGTGCGTGTCATGTGAGTAGGCGAGGGCGATGGCACCAAAGATGGGCACCAAGAGGATCGTCCGCGCGGCCAAATTGCGACCCGGCTGGAAGAAACGCACGAGTGAGGGGACCGATGTGGGTTGTGGCGCATGACTGGCAAGTCGCGCGTAAGCGCCGGTCATCGCGAGTGCACCGAATCCGATCACGCCGACGAGCACATGCGCGATCACGATGATCGCAAACCAGGGATGCGCGAGCACCTAGTCGAACTCCCTCGTAATCTCAGCGCCCAAGCCGCGGAGCTTTTCGACAAAAAGCTCGTAGCCCCGATCGATGTGTTCCACGCCACTTACCTCGGTCACGCCATCTGCGCCAAGTCCCGCGATCACCAGTGCCGCTCCGGCGCGAATATCGCGCGCGCGCACGGGAGCTCCCGAGAGCTGGTCGCGCCCACGAACGATTGCATGGTGCCCCTCAATCGTGATGTCCGCACCCATGCGGCGAAGTTCGTCAATATAACCAAAGCGACCGGCAAATACATTCTCACTCGCAATCGCGACACCGTTCGCCACGCTCAACATGGTGACGAGCAACGGCTTGTAATCAGTTGCAACGCCGGGATAGGGAAGGGTCGCGATATCGACCGAGCGAAGACGTTCGCCGATGCTCGCGGTGAGGCTCCCCTCTCCGCGATGGATCGACATCCCCATCGTCACAAGCTTCTCTAACAGCATGTCCATGTGCTCTGGTCGCACGCCATCGAGAGTGATGGAACCTCCCGCGATTCCCACCGCCGCCAGGAAGGTCGCTGCCTCCACACGGTCGGGGATGGTGGTGTGGTCGACCGGGTGGAGGGCATCTACGCCCTCGATCTCGATACGCGAGGTGCCCGCGCCTGAGATCTGGGCGCCCATCGCGATGAGCATCGCTGCGAGATCTTGAACCTCGGGCTCGCGTGCCGCGTTTTCAATGACCGTAGTCCCCCTTGCAGTGACTGCTGCCATAAGGACATTGTCCGTCGCAGTATGGCTGGGAAACTCAAAGGCGATCTCTCGTCCCACCAGTCGCCCGCAGCGACCCTCTACATAGCCATGCTCCGTGACAAACGAGGCGCCAAGTTCGCCAAAGGCTCGCAGATGGATATCGATCGGTCGATGACCAAAATCATCTCCGCCCGGAAGTGAGACTCGGGCAAATCCCTGACGAGCGAGGAGTGGCCCAAAGACCACGACGCTGGCACGCATCTTCTCGACTAGTTCGTAGGGTGCGACAGGGATGAGCTCCTCGGGTGTGGAAATGACGAGGGCGCCATCTGGGTCGCGCGAGACCTCGGCGCCGATCGCGGTGAGCACCTCGCCCATGATCGCGACGTCGGTAATGTCGGGCACCTGATGCAAGCGCGTCGTCCCGGGAGCAAGCAGTGCTGCTGCCATAAGTTTGAGTGCAGAGTTTTTTGCTCCCTGAATGGCCACCGATCCCTCAAGTGGGTGTGAGGCCCGCACTACAAATCGCTCCATCTCATGACGATAGTGGCTGGCTATAGGTCATTTAGGGGTCGGCGGGTGAACTGCCCAGCGCCATTTCACAGGTATTCCGTGCCCACTACCATGGGAAAATGGCTATTTCGCACATCGCTCCCGAACGAAACCTCTCTCTGGAACTTGTCCGCGTCACTGAGGCTGCGGCGATCGCCGCAAGCCGTTGGGTGGGACGCGGCGACAAGAACGCCGCCGATGGAGCAGCGGTCGATGCGATGCGCGAATTCATCGCCTCAGTACGTATGGATGGGCTCGTCGTAATCGGCGAGGGCGAGAAGGATGAGGCACCGATGCTCTACAACGGCGAACGGGTCGGAGATGGAAATCCGCCGCACGTCGATATCGCCGTCGATCCCATCGATGGCACCACGCTGACCAGTCTTGGTAGGGGTGGTGCGGTCGCGGTCATCGCGATCGCAGAGGCCGGTGCGATGTTCAATCCTGGTCCCTGTGTCTACATGGAGAAGCTCGCCGTGGGACCGGAAGCTCGAGGACATGTCTCGCTGGAACTCTCGATCACGGAGAACATCAAGGCAGTGGCAAAGGCGAAGAGCATCCCAGTAACCGAAGTCATTGCGATCGTGCTCGATCGTCCGCGCCACCAGGAGATCATCGACGAGATACGAGAGGCCGGTGCACGGGTTCATCTCATCGGCGATGGCGATGTCGCCGGAGCGATCGCCACCGCATGGCCAGAGTCAGATGCCGACATCCTCTTTGGCGTCGGCGGCACCCCAGAGGGTGTGATCGCCGCGGCGGCGCTGGCGGGAATGGGAGGCGAGATCCAAGGACGCCTGTACCCACGTAATGAGGAGGAGCGCTCCGCCGCCCTCGCACTTGGCTACAACCTCGACCAGATTCTGATCACCGAAGATCTCTGCGGTGGCGAGCACAGCTTCTTCTCCGCCACGGGGATCACCGACGGTGATCTCCTGCGTGGGGTACACCATCTCTCCAAGGGCGTTCGGACTCAGTCGCTCATCACCCGCTCCTCCTCGGGAACGGTTCGCTTTGTCGACACGTACCATGCCTTTGGGAGGCACAACTAACTGGGCCTTTGGGAGGCACAACTCGCTACGAAAGGCGCACTCACGCCGCACCGACTCCTGTTCAAATGGAAGTTAGAGCAGGCGCGAGAGGCGTGCGACGGCGCCCGACGATTCGCCGGCACGGGAGAGAAAACCGAGCGAGCGCAGGTAGACAGCGAGTGATGCATCTCCGGTAAAGAGCAGCTCCTCGATGCCGACCTGTCGTGCGTAACGCTCGAGATAGTTCATCATCGCGCGACCAACACCTTGATCTCGTGCTGAGGGAGGCACCGCCAGCGCGTGAATCTCGCCAAAACGACCCTCACGGGTGAGATACAGCACGCCACAGAGCTCGCCATCACGATAGGCGCGCACCACAATGCACTCCTCTGGCGACGTTTGCATCACACGATCGAGCCGGTAACCGCCGCTGGCGGCCGCCTCCTCCGCCACCAAGGTGAGAAGCGCACGATCGTCTGTTGAGAGTTGGCATGCGACGAGGAGATCGGTGGCGAGCCCTCCTGCTCCGAGGTGCATCGCGGAGCCCAGTGCGACGATATCGAGGGGGCGCCACGGAGATGACGGCTCCGACTCCTCGCGGATGAATAACCCAACGCGATCGACGGTGGTGTGAAGCGAATGTCGTCGAAGGAGCTCGGTGGCGAGCAAAACCAATCGCTCCTCCGCGTGGCTCCGCAACGTCAGATGCGCAACGAAGGGGCGCTCCTCGACGGGCACTGCCAACGCTGCGTGACATCGATCACGCAGCGTTGCGATAGCCTCCGATCCCTCCGCGCATTCGAGATAGATCACCCGCGAGGGAGGGGGGAAGGTTGCCGCCGCGCTGAGATGAAGGTCGATAGGCGGTGTCGCTGCGATCACGTCCGCAAAGGTCACCGCGAGACGATCGATCTCGCTGACTGCGAGATTGAAGGGGGCGATCAACGTGAGATGCGGCGGAATCCGTTCGATCTCATCTGAGTCAAGGGCGCGGCGCAGAGTATCGAGCGACACCTGGTGGGTTGGCGAGACAAGTGCAGCGACGAGCAGACGGGCTCGGTCACTCACCTCAGTTGGTGCTCGCTACTCCCGCCGCCTCGAGCCGTACTCGGGCGCGCGCTACGGCGGCCTCCGCTGACTCGGGGGCAAGAAGGGCGACCATCGCTCCGGAGAGACGGTCGGAGCTCTCGCCCTCTGCCTCTGCACCCTCGGCGACCGGACGGGTCGCCGGGCCCTCGGTGACGAGACGCTCCTCTGCAGCGGAGAGCGCACGGCGAGCGCGCTCGACATCGATCTCGCTGCCAAGTTCGGCGATGCCAGCAAGAATGGTTACGTGCTCTTGGTCGACGTGCACGAAGCCACCATGGATCGCTACCAGACGCGTACTTGACTCCGTATCGGCCGAGGTCTCCACCACTGAGAGTTTCGCCACGGTGATATCGACTGCACCGATGAAGTCCTCATGGCGTGCGAGAAAGGCGATCTCGCCGCCGTCGGTGCGCATCGAGAGCTCGTCGACCGCGCCAGAGAAGAGCACCCGCTCGGGCGTCACGATCTCCAACTGAAATGGGGTGGCCACCGAGTTGACTCCTAACCCTCGAGTGACTTCGCCTTGGCACGTACCTCGTCAACGCCACCGACGTTCAAGAAGGCCTGCTCAGGAATGTCATCAAGATCTCCACCGATGAGTGCCTCGAAGCTTCGGATGGTCTCTTCGACCGGCACGTAGACACCTGGAAGACCGGTGAAGACCTCGCCCACGAAGAAGGGCTGCGAGAGAAAGCGCTGGATCTTACGGGCGCGTGAGACCGTAAGGCGATCCTCCTCGGAGAGCTCATCGAGGCCAAGGATCGCAATGATGTCCTGCAGCTCGCGGTTGCGCTGAAGGATCAGCTTCACCTGCTGTGCACACTGGTAGTGACGGTCGCCTACAACCTCCGGGGCCAAGATGTTGCTCGAGGAGGCAAGGGGGTCGACCGCTGGGTAGATACCCAGCGCTGCGATCTGACGTGAAAGCTCCGTCGTTGCATCGAGGTGGGTAAAGGTCGTGAATGGTGCGGGGTCGGTGTAGTCGTCCGCAGGGACGTAGACCGCCTGGATCGAGGTGATCGAGTGACCCTTGGTCGAGGTGATGCGCTCTTGGAGCTGGCCCATCTCGTCAGCCAAGGTGGGCTGATATCCCACCGCTGATGGCATACGGCCAAGCAGGGTCGAAACCTCAGAACCGGCCTGGACGAAACGGAAGATGTTGTCGATGAAGAGCAGAACGTCCTGATTCTTCACATCACGGAAGTATTCCGCCATGGTGAGCGCGGAGAGCGCCACGCGAAGACGGACGCCTGGGGGCTCGTCCATCTGTCCATAGACGAGTGCGGCCTTGTCGATAACACCCGACTCCTGCATCTCCAGCCAAAGGTCGGTTCCCTCACGGGTACGCTCACCGACGCCGGCGAAGACCGACACACCACCGTGCTGCTTGGCAACACGGTTGATCATCTCAAGGATCAAAACGGTCTTCCCGACACCGGCTCCACCGAAGAGTCCGATCTTTCCACCCTGTACGTAGGGCTCGAGAAGATCGATGACCTTGATACCGGTCTCGAACATGGTGCGCGAGGGCTCCAAGTCGGCAAAATCTGGTGAGGGGCGGTGGATCTCCCAGTAGTCATCGGGTGTCCCGATGCTGTCGGTGTCGAGCGAGCGGCCAGAGACGTTAAAGACGTGACCCAACACCGCGTCGCCGACGGGAACGGTGATGCCACGACCGGTGTTGGTCACTATGGCACCACGCTCGAGTCCATCGGTCGGACGCATGCAGATGCATCGCACACGACCGTCGCCGAGCTGCTGGGCGACCTCGGCGACGATAATGCTGGTCTCGCCACCGAAGTTGAGCTCAATATCGAGCGCGGTATTGATCTCTGGCAGTGCGTGGGGCGGAAACTCCACGTCAACGACCGGACCGGAGATGACAACGACGCGACCCTTTTCGAGTGTCGCCTTTGCGTTCGTCTCAGTACTCATGCAATCTGCTCCTCATTCTCATCTCGTAAAAATTCTTCGCGGCTTGCCTTGCCGACGCCACGTAGCGCCTCGGCTCCGCTCACGATCTCCATGATCTCGGTGGTGATCGAATCCTGACGCGCGCGGTTCATAATGCGACTCAGCGTGGTGATCAACGTCTCGGCGTTCTCGGTCGCCGCTGCCATCGCTCGCTGGCGCGCTGTGTGCTCAGAGGCCGATGCCTCGAGCAACGCCTGGTACAGAAGGACCTCGGCGTACTGAGGTACCAAGAGCTCGAGCAACTCCTCGGAGGAGGGCTCAAAATCGTAGAAGCCAACCGCCGGTGATTCATCCTCGCTCACATCAACGACGAGCGGGAGTATCTGGCGGCGCTCAACGAGCTGAGTACCAGTGGAGACAAATCGAGTTGAGATCAACTCCACAAGATCCACCTCGCCAGAGAGGAAGGGCCGGATGATCTCGGCGGCG
>CAIMWD010000117.1 GCA_903845085.1 uncultured Acidimicrobiaceae bacterium | reverse complement strand
GGTGACGGCGCTGGCGGCCAGCAGGATGCGACGCATCCCGGAGTTGATTCGGTAATTCATTGAACCCCCGTGGGTAGTTGTGTAGTTAAAGGTGCCTCGAGCCAGAAGGATCGAGGCACCTTTAAGTTACACTTCTATGACGGATTTCGTAAAGCGATCGCAACAAAGTTCTAGTTTGTTGCTTATTCCCCTGTGTATCGCCCTAAAAGATTTTGTAAATACAGGGCGGGGAGCTTTTTATTTGCGATTACATTTCAATTTCATGTTGACAGCCTGCAATGGCACCCCCCGTTGCAGTTAGACCTCGTCGGTCAGCATCGAGTAGTAACGCCAGGTTGCGAGCATCCCAGAGAGGCCACCGGAGGAGCCACGCGCGCGGTTCGCCTCGGGCGGGCGCTGCATCAACTCGAGATCGATGTCCGGAATGGGTTGCGGGTCGCCCAGCAGGTATGCTTGGTAATTCATCGTGGTCAGCTCATCGAGGGCAATGGCACGCACCGTTGCATCCTCAATCGAATCTCCGGTGACGCTGATTCCGTGTCCACGCATGAGCGCTACCTGCTGACCTCCCATGAAATCTGCGAAATCCTCACCCAGTTGATCATCGTGAATCGTGATCGTCCGCTGGTAGGTTCGCACCCCCTCGACGGCAAGACGGATACCGGTCCCATAGGCCGCGTAGATCGGCAGAATGGGCTTGTTGCAGATGGTCAGAAGAACCGCTGGCTTTGGGTGGATGTGGATGACGCTCTGCACAGCGGGGTTCTTCTTGTAGAGCCACAGATGCAAAAAGCTCTCGCTCGGTGGCTGTAGGCCATCGGGACCCGAGACCTTGTTCGCATTGAAATCAACCTCGATGATGTCCTCGGGCTGAGTAAATCGAACGCCAACTTCATTTGGCCCCTTGCCCTTAATCAACATCGTGTCGGTGCCGGGAATTCGGTAGCTCACGTGCCCCAGCGCTGCATGGGTCATATCGAGCTTTCCCATAATGCGACATGAGCGTGCAATCTTCTCAATGATCTCACGGCGCTCATCGTTGGATATGGCCATCGTTTCTCTCCCCGTTTCTGTAGTGGCTCAAGCCGAGCCGGACTGATGCGCTAATCGCGTGATAGATGCTGGCGCTTACAGCTCAAGCGTCGGTGGGTAGAAGATCTCATCGAGTTCGAACTTGCGCGGGGTAAGCCCCTGCTCAAAGGAGTACTGGGTGATGGTGTCGAGGATGTGACGCTGGTTCACCACGCCATAGGTAAAGAGATCCGTGGCCAACGCCGCCTCGATGGAGGGATCGACGAGACCTGCGTCAAGAAAGTCGCTGAGGCCCTGCGTCTGACCCTTGATGGCGATCTCCTTCGCCGCAAGGAACATTGAGTACAGGTTGAGAACAACCCAGGGGTTGGCGTCGACGATGTCCTTACGAACGACCACACAGTGATTGATCGGATACAGCGCGGTCTTTTGGAAGTAGCGGATCGCCTCTGCGCGACGGTCCGGGAACAGCGTGTGCACGACATTGCCCAGCGAGAGGTTGACGCGCGACCGATCGACAAGGTTGTTGTCCGCGATGTAGAGAAGGGTCGCATCCACGCCACCATTAAGGAGCTCGAGCCCGATATTGGAGTTGCGATCCATGTAATCAAGGCGCACACCAGGTGGCGGGGTGAATCCGGTAGCTCCACCGTGACTCTGTTCTGGTGGGCGCTCCATGAACCAGTGGAGATCCTCGGGCATAACGTCGAACTCGTGTCGCAAGATTCCACGGGCCCACAGCGCTGCTGTCTGCTGATACTCCGGAACCGCGACCCGCTTGCCCTTGAGGTCCGCAGGCACCTTGATGCCCGAGTCCTCTCGGACCAAGATGCCGGTGTGAAAGAACTGGCGAGAGGTAAAGATCGGGAGTGCAACCCACGTCTCATCCCCGCGAGCCCGTGCCGCGAGCAGCGAGCTCATCGACATCTCCGAGACCTCAAACTCCTTGTAGTGCAGCTGGCGCCAGAACATCTCTGAGGGATGACACTTCGTGACCCTCATATCAATACCCTCGGCATGCACCCTGCCCTGATGGATCGGTATGGTGCGCGCGTTCTCTGAGAGTGCCACCCCAAGTTCTAGATTCGCCATGCGTCCTTCATCCTCTCTCCGTGCGTCACCAGTCAGACCGACATGGCTCAAGCGCCCCATCTGACCTTAGGCGAGCCATCCCCGCTTGCAAAGTACTCATAACGGTGGTTGCGCAACGCCATCCCCTACCAAGATCCACCGTGTTCGGGCACACCGCGCACGGCGATCAAAAGGAGGAAGAGAACCGCTGCAGCGACGAAGAAGATCGCAGCAAACGCCGCGCCTGGATGCAGCGAACGGGCAACAATCGCGCTCGGTACGGTTACCCCCAAGATGGTCCCCAACTGCCGGAAAAGTCCTCGCAGGCCCGTGATCGCCCCGACGTGCTCTGGCGCGAGCGAGAGGCTTGCGTTGTTTATCGCCGGTGCCGCGAATCCAAAGGCGGAGCCAGAGATCAACCCGCCGAGCGAGAGCCACCAGTAGGGCGAGAGCCCGACCGGGCCGAGTGCGAGCAGCACCGTTCCTGCCACAATCCCCAGAATTCCGATCCCAATGATCGTCCGATGCCCCATACGGCGCAGCACCCACGCCGCAACCACAGCGAGACCGATGAGCCCGATCGCCCGCCCCGTGATGATCGTCGCCGCATCGAGCGAGGAGAGGTGGTAGCGATCCTGTGCGTAGAGCGGCAGGAGATTACCAAGACCCAGCATGAAACAACCGATGCAGAGGTTGATGAGGTTCATCACGAAAAAGCCACGACCGAGAACCAGCCCGCGCGGGATAAGGGGCGCGGCGGTGCGACGGAGGTGGCGCATCAAAAGCGCCAGCCCGACCGCGCTGACGAGGAAGGACACCACAACCGCGGGCGAACTCGGGGAGGCCCCGCGGTCACCGAGCAGGGTGATCATCGCCATCGCGCCGAGAAGGGTAAGCGAGAGCAACCCGACCCCCGCCGCATCGGTACGCGCGCCCGATCGTCGTGGCGAGTCTGGAATAGTTCGATAGGCGACGACGTAGAGACCGATACCGATCGGTCCGTTGATCCAAAAGATCCCCCGCCAGGTCCAGTAGTGAATGAGTACGCCACCGAGCAGTGGGGCGATAAGCCCGCCGATAGGCAGTATTGAGCTCGTCATTCCGATCGCGCGATCGCGGTCCTCGCCGAAGGCATCCGAGATAATGCCGACTGCAGAGGGGAGAAACGCTCCCCCGCCGATCGCCTGCACGAGCCGGAGCGCAATCAACTCCTCAATATTTCCCACCGAACCGCAGGCCAGCGAGCTCACTGTAAAGAGCACGATTGAGGCGAGAAAGACCTGTCTGCGCCCATAGAGATCACTCGTACGGCCGGCAAGTGGCATCGCGATCACAAGTCCCAACGCGTAGGCACTTACCACCCAACTTGTCCAGTTCACCGCGGCGTGGAGTTGCGTATGAATCGTGGCGAGTGCCACAGAGACGATCGTCTGATCGATCGATGCCATCGTCAGAGCGATGGAGACGACGCCAAAGAGCTGCCAACGTGAGACGCCCTGGCGGTTGAACATCGGCAGATTCATCCGTCGCCGACCGTTGCCCCAAGATTGTCAAAGTTCGCCAAATCAGCGTGCCCAAAGACAAGCGGCAGGCCCGAGGGCCTGCCGCCTGTCACCCGACCCCAGAAGGGGGCGGAGTGCATTACTCCTCGTTACCTGCGCGGAGCCACTCGATGTAATCGGCCACCGCCTCCTCGGTCGTGAACTTCGGTGCGTAACCGACCTCTCGATTGATGAGTGCAAGATCCATATAGGGAACCGCTCCCTGAGATCCCGGGGCATGTCCCTCTGGCAGCTCGGCCACAAAGTCAGGAATGACCCGCTGCACCGCGGCAAGCACCTCGCGGTTCTTCACGCCGCGTCCCGCTCCGATGTTGAACGTGCGCTCGGTGAGCTTCTCCGCAACCTGAAGGAGAGCGATACCGCGACCACAGTCGGGCGCATAACACATGTCCCCGCCGTCCTCGAGGTAGGAGGGTCCACGTGGTCCCTCGATCTTTGGTGCGAATCCCTTCACTGCTGCATGCACCAGTCGGCTCGGGAGGTTTGCCATCGAGTGGTAGAGCGGACCCCAGATGCCGGCGATACGCAGATTAACGAGGTCAATCCCGGTTCGATCGGCGTAGTGATTCGAGAGCACCTCGTAGGCCTTCTTATAGGCCTCAGTTGGGTTCGTCGAGGTGAGCGGGAAGGTCATATCCTCTCGGTGCGGTAGCTCGGCGATCGAACCGTAGATGGCGAGCGAGCTCGCGATTGAGATGCGCTTTACCTTCCATGCCTCCGCCGCCTCAAGAACGTTCAAAAGACCGGTCATGTTGACCCGGAAATCATCGGCGGCGCTCAACGCTCCGAGTCCCGGAACGGCAAGGTGAATGATCGAGTCGATCTTGTGGCGCTCGCCGATTCCGGCGAGCATCTCCGCGTTGGTGACATCGAGCTGTTCGATGAACGCGCTCTTGCCAAAATCATCTTTGATAAACGCTGGTGCACGGGGAACGCGAAATTGGGTGAGCACTACCTGCTCGTCCATGTCGATCAACGCACGCGCCGTGTGCAATCCGATGAAGCCAAGGC
>CAIMWD010000116.1 GCA_903845085.1 uncultured Acidimicrobiaceae bacterium | reverse complement strand
GGCAGAGCCAAAATAGACACCGTCGTCGTACTCCGATTGGCCAAAGAGATGCCCCGGCAGCGTCAGATAATGACCCGTGACATAGAGCGCTGCAATCACGACGAGAACCCCACCGAGCACGTGACTCGCGCGTCGCCGCGGAAAACGAGCGATGAACTCCACGCCACGAAGGCGTGCAGCGAACTCAACTCTTTCGGTTGATGCGAGGTCGACGGTGAAAGCGATAATTCATTCTACGTTTTTAAATTTTAAAGAATCTTGTGATCACACGAGCGCAATACTCCGTCCTTTCAGTGCGTTTCGCCTCTGCAGCGGTAGTATGAGCGGGGGGAGGCACCATGGAGTCAAACGAGGAGATCCGCGCCGAGTTGCGTCAGCCAGCACTTGATCTTCGGGCGATGATTCCCGAGGTCTGGCACGGTTATGTGGAGACCTCGAGTGCCGCGGTCCGCGATGGGGAGCTCTCGGGGATGACGAAAGAGCTCATGGCGTTAGTGATCGCAATCACGCGCGAATGTGATGGTTGCATCGCCGCACACACACGGGGTGCCGCCGCAAAGGGCGCCACACGCCAGCAGGTGGCGGAGGCGATCGGAGTGGCGATCGCAATGAACGGTGGGCCAGCCACCGTATGGGGACCGCGAGCGCTCCATGCATTCGATCAGGCGATAAACGGCAGTCCGGCGAATTGAATTTTGGATGCAGCTTCCGTGTCGTCCATTGAGTTGGCACCATCACGTCACCGTTGCGGGTGAGCCATGCTCGTGGCTTTGTCGCATCATGGTGACAACGAGATAGAGCGACGATGACGCAGCGCAAGATCTTTCTCCTCGGGAACTGTCAGGTGCGGACGCTGGCAGATGTTCTGCGGATGGTCTTTCCCGAGGCCGAGGTCATTGAGATTTTTACATGGGACTTTGCCGACGAAGAGAACACCGCCGGTGCGACGCAGTATCTCCGTTCGTTTGACGTGCAGATCCGGATGCCCGAGAGTCACTGCACGCTCACTACGCGCCACATCGATTCCCTTCCTCACCAGCGCAAGATTGATATTCCCTCGATCACCTTTCCGGCCTACCACCCCGATCTCGTCTATGCCCAGCTGCCCGATGGTACGAACTTCCGGAGCCTGACCGACTATCACTCTGCGATCGGTCTCTGGGGTTGGCGCAATGGACTTGACGTCGCGACGACCGCTGCACTCTTTTGTGACGATGTATTTGTTGCGCTCGGCTATGACCGCTATTGGTCGAGCTCCGTGAGTGCTTTGAAGGAGGCGTTCGATGCCTCCGACCTCAACTTCTCCCATGCCTGGTCGCAGCTGGTTCGACTTGGGCCATTCATGCACACGGTCAATCATCCTCGTCCCGCCGCCCTCGCCGCCCTCGCGAAGACGATGTTGAGTGCATTGGGAGCATCGCCCGCCGAGCTCGATCTCCCCGTCGAGCGCTACCTCCATGATCACTGTGAGAGCGAGGTTTGGCCGATCTATCCCTTTGTCGCGCGTCGCCTTGGCACGATGGGGTCATGGCAGTGGCGCGTGCATGATCGGATTATCGGATCGGTCGAGGAGTGGATAGCGGCCTCCTTTGCGAGCTACGGCGATCAAGATCCCGAGGATGTGCACTGCTGGCGGTTGATGGATCCGCTCTTTGGAGAGGTGCTCAGCGGACGTCTCCGCGAACTCGGCGTGCGAGGAATCGCCTGATGGCCGAACATCCCTATCGTGCGCTGGATGCGACTCATTTTTGGTCTCGATCGGTCGCCCCGATCGCCTTCCATGAGATGGACCCGATGGTCACCGCACCATTTTCCGTAAGTGCTACCGATCGGGTGGCCACGATCGGCTCCTGTTTTGCACAACACCTCTCGCGATTTCTCGTGCGCTCCGGGCTGCACTATTTCGTGACCGAGGAGGGGGCGAGCGATCTCTCCTCTGAGGAGCGTGAGCGGCGTAATTACGGAACCTTCTCCGCGCGATTTGGCAACGTCTATACGGTGCGACAGGCACGACAGCTCTTTGAGCGTGCCTATGGGCAGTGGGATGCAAGCGTTGAGGAGATCTGGTCGCGAGAGGGCGTGCTCGTCGACGCGCTCCGACCCATGGTGGAGCCCGGAGGTTTCCCCGACGAAGAGGCGCTACTTTTGGACCGAGAGCACCATCTTGGCGCCGTGCGTCGGCTCTTTGAGGAGTCTGATGTGTTGGTCTTCACCCTTGGACTCACTGAGGGGTGGCGTAACCGCGAGAGCGGGCTGGTGCTTCCGGTCGTCCCTGGCGCGAGTGGGGGCGATTTTTCGCATGAGCGATATGAGTTTGTGAACTTCCGGGTTCACGAGGTCATCGAAGACCTGATCGCCTTTATCGAGCTGGTGCGTTCCGTAAATCCCGACCTCCGCTTTATTCTCACCGTGAGTCCGGTTCCTCTTATTGCAACCTATAGCGACGAACATGTGCTGAGTGCAACGACGTACTCCAAGTCAGTGCTGCGCGTCGCTGCCAGCGAGGCTGTGGCTCACCTGCCGATGGTCGCCTACCTCCCGAGCTACGAGCTGATTACGAACGCTGCCACCGCTGGCCGTTACTACGCGGATGACCTTCGATCCGTGACGGACGAGGGAGTGGCGCACGCGATGCGGGTCTTTGCACAGCACTTTCTCGAGGGAGTGGCGGATGTTAGCGTCGCAGAATTCTCCGAGGGAGTGCGACGCGAGATTGCGCACGTCGCGGCGATCATCTGTGATGAAGAGGTCCTCGAGAGCTAATCGTTGACTCGCAGCGAGCCACCCCTCGCCTGGCCAACGACAAAATTGAATTATTTTTTAAAATTTCTAAAGATTGCTTTGCTGAGGACCGTAACTAGTTCCATGGACGCAGGTCGCCCGTCTTCTTTTGAATTATCGAGACCACGATGCTGACAGTCCTGCGCGTCCATAGGTATCACACTTTGATGCTCGCGACCCTTTCGATCCCTCAGGCGGAGACGCGATGAGACTCCTCTTGGCTCGAGCGGTGGCAACCGTTGCCTCCATGGCCGCGGCGGGAGGTGGGACCGTCGCCTATCGACATCTTCCTCCTCCGCCGACCACCACGATCCCCGCGCCGACGATCACGATCATCGGGTCCCAGGAGCCAGCGGCGGTGGCACAGATCGCTCACTCGGTAATCGTTGAGGCGACACAGCTGGAGGCGCAGATCGCGACAGCTCGCGGGCAGGTGGCCGTCATCCTTGCGAACTCCCAGCGATCCGCAAATTCGGTAGACGCCACCGCGGGGCAGCTTGCCAATGAACGCGCACAGCTGCTGGCAGAGCAGTCGAGACTGAGCGCGGAGGAGAGTGCACTCGCACATGAGCGCGCCGCAATGCAGCAAGGAACCTCAACTGCGTCGACGACTTTGCCGACGACGTCGACGACGATACCGCGCAACTCGTTCGAGTCGGAGTCGACCACAACGCTAGCGACGACAACCACCGTGGCCTCTAGCACGACGACCCTGAGCACGACGACCTCGACGATCTCCGCCACCACCACCACCATTCGGAAACGGGGTAACTAAGTTGCCAGAATTTGACGACCATCAACTTGGTGCATCGATCCGAGAGGTCCCTGCGGAGCTCGCAGCGGCGCACCAGCGCCGCACGACTGCGCGGAACCGTATCGCCCGGTCGTTGGGTCGTGCTGCCGATCGACGTCGGGTCGTACCCTCCGCGATTATCGGCACGCTCGTGATGGTTGGCGTCGGTATCGCTGACGCGAGCGTGGTGCACACACTCCCCGCCACTCCTCCGACCACGCTGCCACCGACCACGCTCCCCT
This sequence comes from uncultured Acidimicrobiaceae bacterium, assembly GCA_903845085.1. Taxonomy (GTDB): domain Bacteria; phylum Actinomycetota; class Acidimicrobiia; order Acidimicrobiales; family Bog-793; genus CAIVND01. The sequence continues at coordinate 30,798 of CAIMWD010000116.1, read as the reverse complement.
TCGCGCTCTACAGCGCAACGCAGGAGCTCTCTGGTGTCTCACAGGCCCTTCGCCAGGACCAGTCGCTGATGTCGTCACTTGCTGCAGCCTCACAGAGTGCGGCCGCTGCAGTTCCGGGGGCTACTGCGGGTGGCGCAACTGCTGGCACCACCACCGCCTCTCCCTCTCCGAGTGGTGGGGACACCTCATCATCCTCTGGTCCCGCGGGTGGCGGTTCGGCGAGATCGGCATGGTTTCACCGACCGAATACGAAGCGGCCCACTATCGTGAACACGGGCCATTTTTCGCGACCGTTTCCCACATAAAAGAGTCTCTATGAAACCCGGGGCGATTCAATACCGACCGACCTAACGAGTCTCTGACCTGGAATTATGAGTGGGGCCGGTGGGTATCGAACCCACGACCAAGGGATTATGAGTCCCCTGCTCTGACCACTGAGCTACGGCCCCTTCGCGATGAACTTGATTTTCCAATGTGCCTACTAAAGGTAATCGCGCCGCGCCGCGCCAATTGCGTGCATCAGGGGGCGACCAGAAGCCGCCTGCTTTTAGCAGGCTGTCTTTGATACTCCGAGGACTTTCTCATAGTCCGAGTCTGCATGAGAGCGGTTCCACCTACAATGCCGAAGGTAATAGGGATTTAAGGGGGATGCACCATGCCATATGTTGAGACACCATCGATCAGGATGTATTACGAGGAGTATGGCGAGGGCATCCCGCTCCTCTTCATCTCCGGAACCGGCTGGACGGGGGAGCACTGGAAGCTCGAGCAGGTGCCTTTCTTCTCTACCTCCTACCGGGTGATTGTGTTTGACCACCGTGGAGTTGGCCGTTCTGATCGGCCTAATTGTCGCTACAGCACGCGCATGTTCGCTCAAGACGCAATCGATCTGATGGACGCGATTGGCATCACGGAACCGGCACACGTCCTAGGGCACTCGATGGGCGGTCGCGTCGCACAGTGGATGGCGCTTGATCACAAGGAACGGGTGCGCTCGCTTGTTCTCGCCGCTACGGGACCAGGCCCCATCGATGACGTGGCACGTCCTCAGGGAATTTCTCCTGAGGCGGCTGCAGAGTTTGTCCGTCTCGGTTGGCCGAACTACAACGAGGAGCATCTGCGCGGGACGAACATGTTCTACCGTGCAAACCCGGAGGTTATTGAGCGCTTTGTAGCGACGCACCGTGGTCAGTTCGGAACTGATCTCCTGAGCTACATCCGCCACTATGACGCGCGTGTCCGGCACGACACCGCTGCAATCGTAAAAGAGATCCAACAACCCGCATTTGTCATCGTTGGCGACCAGGACAATTATTCAGTCCCCGGGCACCTTGATACTTCGATCTTCTTGGCAGAGACGATTCCCAATGTTGAGTACCTCTGTATCGCGAATGTGGCGCACGCCCTACACATAGAGACGGCGCCACAGTTCAACGAGGCAGTCGGCGAGTTTCTCTCGCGCCACTGAGGTCATATAACGAGCGGTACTTTTATCTGTGTGAGCGCCGCGACCCTGGTTGGAGCGCTCGTAGGTAGTGTGCCCTCCTCTTACACAGGGAGAAATTCAGGTCGGAAGAGATCCTCTACCTTTGGGCGAGTCTTAATAAAACCCTGTTCAGATGACATCTGAATCATGAATTCGAGCATTGTTCGGTTTGCCTCAACACCGTAGGGGAAGGGGTCTTCGCCATAGGTCGCTTGAGTCTGCCGGAGATAGTCGGGTCCATGGATAAGAGCAGTGGGAATGTTTTCACGAAGCTCGGCTTGGGCGTGCGCCTTTGCATCGATCAGCCCGCGGTAGAGGTTGAATGCGATCCATGGGTAGCGCTCATAGACGTCGCCACGGATTGCGAAGAAGTGGTTCGCAGGGATATACCCGTGTGCGTCAAAAAATCGTCTCCCCTCAGCGATCCGATCAGGGAAGAGTGGTTTGATCTTTGAGCGATCTCCGGTAGGGGCCGGGCGCATGGTGGCACGATCGACAAAGTTCCATGGCATAGAGGGTGCAAGTGGATCACCCATGTTTCCCACATCAAGTTCATGATTAAGCAGCATCTGACGGATGGTTGTTTCCTTTGGGATCCGGTGAAACTTGATTCCAGCCTGGGGCTCAAAATGCGTGGCGCCGCCGTGACTCAGCTCCTCTGTTCGCTCCATCCACCAATCCAGATCGAACTGCGAGACGCCAAAATCATGTTCCAGGATTCCGCGGGTCCAAAGCACGGCGGTTTGCTGGTATTCGCCGACACCGATGCGTTTTCCCGCGAGAGAACTTGGCCCGTCAATTCCAGAATCAACGTGGTAGGAGAGGCCGGAGTGCATGAACATCCGACTCGGAAATGCCGGGATCGCCACCATGTCGGCACCCTGGTCACGGGCGATGAGAAACGAGGAGATTGACATCTCAAAGAACTCAAATTGATGGAAATTTAGCTGCCGCCAAAAGTGTTCAGAGGGGTGAGAGTGCGTCGGCACAATCTCAATACCCTCGGCCTTCACCACGCCTTGAAGAAGTGGTTCGACGCGCTCGTTGTAGCCGCCGACATATGAAAGTGTGACCTGTGCCACCGATCCCCCTAGCTGTCATTTGCTCAAAGATGGAACCCCATCGGCGAGCCCCCCGGTTGAACTCGACTTCGGCCCGCCGAGATAAAAGAACGTGGGCCGCCGAACTAAACCATTCCCACGCTAGCGAAGGTAGGAGACGAGGGCTAGGGGTGATCTAAAGGAACGGTCTCGAGGGGTTGATAGGGCATCGCCCGTACGGAGGTGGAGAGACCACGACGATTTGGATGCAGTGGACTGTGGTCCGCGTTGTAGCCAAAACAATACGGATCTGCGATCCAGCCGAGTACGCGCGCGGCGCGTGTGGCATGAATTCGAGGTGGCATCGCTCCCCATGCGACGACGACGCGGTCGGCACTGTCAATCGCCTCCCGGAGGTAGTGGTCGTTGCGGGGACCGACCACGTCGGCACCGGATCTGGCGAGCTGTTGTAATCCAGCGGGCGTCGGATCCCGGCGCGCGAAAAGGTTGACGAAAGTGACCTCGTTGAACTCCCCGTCGCTACAGAGCCAGGTCATGCACCTTCCCGTCGTGGGATCGGTGATGTTGCCACTATGTACTGGATTAAAGAGAATGACCGTAGCTGAGCGACCGCCTGGACCACGCCGTCGACGGTAAAGGTAGCGAAAGAGGGGATCAGGGCGCTCTTTGGAACACACAGCAAAGAGCTCATCTCGGAGTGCTCCGGCCATCTCCGCACCCTAGCGACACGTGACAGGCGACCCTAGCCTTGGCTCAATATTGCAGCGCGTGGCTCTGCTGCATCGCATTGGCCCCGTGCCCATCGACGGTGGCAATGGTGCGTCCGTCCTAGGATCGAGAGGGAGCGGGATCGGTGGAGAATCTCCGCTCCTCTCTCGCGGTAGTTGCATCGAGGAGGATAGGGAAGATGGATCTAGGGCTTTCGGGGCGAGTTGCGCTCGTCGTGGGGGGAACTGCAGGGCTCGGCCTCGCGATAGGGCGAGCGCTCGCCGCAGAGGGCGCCGTTGTGGCGCTTGCCGGACGTCGACGTGAGATCGCAGAGAGAGAGGCTTCGATGTTGCCCGGAGCGATCGGCGCCTCACTCGATATCGAATCTCCAGAGAGCATCGATTCGGCGATTGCGGTGGTTCGTAGCGAACTCGGGGAGATCGATATTTTGCTCGTCAACGGCGGCGGTCCTCCGGCTGCGGACGTACTCAGCTTCGATGAGGCGGCACTTCGTCGCGCAGGGGAGCTTCTCCTCTACGGTCCCTACCGTTTGGTGTCTGCCTGTCTTCCCTCCATGAGAGAACGTAGATGGGGCCGGATTATCGCCATCGGCTCCACCTCGGTTCGTCAACCCATCACGGGGCTCGCAGCCTCAAGCATCTATCGGATCGCCGCAGCAAGTTATTACAAACTTCTCGCGGAACAGGTGGCGGTCGACGGCGTCACCGTGAACATGATCCATCCCGGACGGATAGCGACAGATCGGACGGCGCAGATCGATCAGCTCCACGCGTCGTCAAGTGGAGCGACGGTGGAGGAGGTGCAGGCAAATTCGCAACGCCTTATCCCAGTTGGGCGATATGGAACTCCAGAGGAGTTCGCCTCCGCCGCTCTCTTTCTCTGTAGTGACGCGTCGCGCTACATCACGGGCGAGCAGCTCCGTGTAGATGGCGGTCTGGTTCGCAGCCTTTGAGGCGAGAAGTTGCAGTACGCACAGGGTGGTTGAGGGAGAGTATGAAGATATTTGAGCGATACGACGAGGAGATCCAACAGCGATGACAGTCGAATTTGTCACACCGTGTGAACAGCGGTTCTCTCTTGTTGTCGCAACAACTATCGGCGAGCTTCTCATCGTCTCAGATGGCGGTTCCCTTACCGAACTGCGGCTTCCCGCCTTTGGTCCCTGGCCGGGCGTCGAGCGAGACGCTCCGAAGGCCGGAACGTTGCTCTTCGATGCCCTCGAGCAGATCGATGGCTATCTCCTTGGCGCAATTCGTACTTTCTCGATTCCACTCGCGCCCACCGGTACAGAGTTCCAACGTTCAGTGTGGCGAGCGCTCGGTGCGATCCCCTACGGGGAGACGCGGTCGTACGGTGAGGTCGCCGCTGCGGTGGGACGTCCGAAGGCAGCCCGTGCGATCGGAGCAGCAAACCATGTCAATCCACTTGCGATCATTGTGCCCTGCCATCGCGTCATCGGCGCAGGTGGCGCACTTGTTGGTTACGCAGGTGGACTAGAGCTAAAGACGGAGCTCCTTACCCTTGAAGCTCGCGGCATCTCCAAAGAGGTTTCAACGCGCTAGTCACGCATTCAGTGATGAGAATCAGTCTTCGTCGTCATTCGCTACCCAAATATTTGGATCTGCATCGGTGCCGTCGAGAGGGTTATAGAGCCGGGTGATCTCTGGCTGTTGGTTGACCTCTAGCTCCGCTGCGATGAGCTCTGGATTGCTCTCTGCCTCCGCATAGGCATCCGGACGAGGTTCACGTTGCCGACGGCGTCGAAAGAGTGACATGCCATGACCCTATCGGGAGGGAGAGCCGAGTCGGTGCGGTGGCGAGAGAGGATCCAAAACAGGCGAATTCAGTGCAATAGGATCTCTCCCTCATGGAGCAGAGGGAGCGTCGCCACCGAACCGTCCTTCGGCTCGTGCTTTTCTTGGGGATACTCGTTGGGCTGACCTCGTGGCTGACCTATGCCTCAAGCCATGCCTACGCCCCTAATGCTGATGGGGCAACCGTTGTGTTGGAGGGGTTTGCGGCGACCCATGGCCAGCTCCTGCTGCATGGTTGGTCGCTGTCGCTCGATTCCTTTCTTACCGTCGATGTTCCCTACTACGCGGTTGGTGTCGCCGTCATCGGCCTTGCACCGATCCTCATGCACCTCATCCCGGCACTGTTGCTGGCCCTGTGCCTCCTCGTTGGGATGAAAATTGGTGCAGAGGGCGCACCCCTTCGACAGCGCGTCTACATGGCGACACTCCTACTCCTCTTCCTCGCGATACCGAGCCGAACCGGTGCGTATTTTCTCCTCCAGGGTCCATGGCATATCGCGACGGCGCTGGTCTGTCTTATCGCTGTTGTGCTGCTGCGACGTCCTGGATTTGGGTGGCGATGGTTCTTGTCCGTGGTTCTCATTGGACTCGCGATAAATGGTGATCTTCAGATGGTCGCACTGGGCGTTGTGCCGCTCGCCCTTGCGGGCCTCTTCGCAAGCTTGCGTACTCGGTCCCTTCGTGCTGGGCTCGATCTCATTGGTGCGGCGGTCGCCGCCCTTGTCGTCGCGTTGATCTTTCGAGCTATCTCGAGTGCGGTCGGCACCTTCAGCGTGAGCGAGAGTCATCACACGGTGAAATTTCACCAGCTCATCCGTGACCTTGGACATCTCGGCAATTGGGTGACGGCGATCTATGGGATTCACCCAGGGCCGGTCGGCGGCGATCCGGTGGAGACCCTGCTTGCGATCGTTCGCGCGCTCGTCGCGATCGTTGTGGTTTTTGGTGTCGTCGCAGCCTTGGTGAATGTAGTTCGCGGTCTCGTGCGCGGAGATAACCGTGAGAGTGCAGTGGCGACGGAGGCACTGTGGCGCAGTGATGATCTCCTTTTGTCTATGGTGCTCGGTGCTCTCGGTGTCTTTCTCCTCCTCACCCTTTCGAACAACACAAGCTATGCGCGTTACCTCGATCCCGTGGTGATCTTTTCCTCAATTCTTGCAGCGCGGATCGTTGCACGGGCTCTGGTGCGATTCTCGAATTATGCCGAGCAGATGGCTGCACCACTCCTCGTAGCCACGCTTATCGTGCTTGCCTACTCTTCGGCAGTGGTTGCGGGCAGGGGAGCACCAACAGCGCCAACTGCACCGCTCGAGCGCTACCTCATCTCGCATCATCTCACCAAGGGCATCGCGGACTACTGGGCCGCATCGATTGTCACCGTCGATACGAGGGGGGCAGTGGTTCTCCGGCCGGTTGTAGCAAACCTACAGGGGATCGTGGTTCCTGATGGTCGACAAGCGAGTGCGAGTTGGTATGACCACGTCACCTTTGATGTAGTGGTCTACCAGCGCGATCCCTACGGACGTGTCGACGCCGCCACGGTACGTCGCACCTTTGGAGCGCCTGCCGCGACGCGGACCATCGGCACCTACTCCGTGCTCACCTACCGTCATCCGATTGTGGTGCACGGACCCGCATTTCCCTAATCATCGGCTACCTCAGCCGCTGTTTGAGAGTTCTCCCCAATGCGAGCGTCCGGCATTCCGCGGTGACGAGGACGTATCTGTGCAACATCCTCTTGGGTACCTAATGCGCGAAGACGTAGGAATCGTCGGCGAAGGCCTTTACCTCGATCGCGTTTCCTGCAGGGTCGAGGAAGAACATCGTCCACTGCTCGCCGACCTCGCCGGCGAATCGAAGGTAGGGCTCTATGACGAAATCGATGTTGCTTTCTTTGAGGCGGTTCGCGAGCTCGTGAAACTCCACGACGCTGAGGAGCACGCCAAAGTGGGGGACAGGGACGTCGTGATCGTCGACGCTGTTGTGTGCTCGCGCCTGGACGCGATCGACCAAGTGGGTAACGACCTGGTGCCCATAGAGGTTCCAGTCCATCCAAATCTCTGAGGATCGACCCGGAGAGCAGCCGAGCACCTCGCCATAGAAATGCGCTGCGGCGGCGAGGTCGTCAACGCCAACGGCGAGGTGAAATCTTGGACGCGAATCATTATCTGACATTCGACCTCCCTCACGCGCCGGAACTGCAACGAAAGACCTACCGCTACGTCGAGCAGCTGGCTCTGGGGGAGAGACTCGAACTCTCAACCCTGCGGTTAACAGCCGCATGCTCTGCCAATTGAGCTACCCCAGAATGATGTGGAAACGATAGCAGCGCTCCTGAGGTAACTCGGTCTCCTCAGCTCAGGGAACTAGATGGCTGGCTCATCGGTATGGGTCGCACGGAGCCACGCAAGAATCCGCTGTGCACTTGCAACCGCGAAGTTGGCTCGAGCCCCCGCCTCACCCGGGTCGCGGAGTGCCTCCAGCTCGGCCTTGAGCCAAGCACTACGATTTGCGACCTCGCCGACGAGGGCAGCCTCATCGGCGTGAAGACGCGCCTCCACCTCGAGATCTACGAGCGCGCGAGTCGCTGCGGCACGGACCAGCTCGATGAGCGTGCCGTTCACATCGATCTCCTCCGCCCCATCGCTCACGACGAGGCGCCGCAATAGCTCGCTTGCCTCATCGTCGGCGCTGTCGATCGCTCCGTGGAGCTCCTCGGCACCCAGAAGCGCGATGAAGGCCCGACGTTGCACGGGGTCAGGGAAAAGAACGGTATCGATCCACTCTGCAACCTCTGCAGGTCGATGAATCGCCAACATGAGGCCATCTCGTCCGGCCCGCGATTCATTCACGCTCGCCACACGCGGCACCGCTCCCTCGTCGCTGTTCTGTCCATCGGGTGTGTTGGGAATTGGCCGTCCCTCCTCCTCCGACGGTTCGCGTCGGTCGCGTCGGTTGGGTGCAGCGGTGGGTTCTGGGCGATGCTCGCGCGCGACCCGCTCGGCCTCGAGTAACTGGCGCAGTCGTTGTGGGTCGTGATGCGTTCGATCCGCGACGTCGACAAGGTACTGATCACGAACGAGGTCATTCGGGTGCTCCGCGATCACTGCGATCGCGGCCTCTGTGGCACGTGCGCGACCCTCTGGGGTGGTGAGCTCATGAAGCGCGATCGCGCGATCGACGCGGAAACCCAAGAATGGCCGTGCCTCTGCAATTGCGCGCCGCAACAACGCAGGATCGGTGCGCGCGAGCTCTCCCGGATCGGTACCGATAGGCAGCTCCGCAACCAAGAGCTCGACCTCGTGCCGGCGCTCATATTCGTAGAGCCGAGCAGCCGCATTTTGGCCGGCGTTGTCTTGATCAAAGGAGAGCACCACGCGTTTGGCGAAGCGCGAGAGGAGCTTGAAGTGGCTCTCGGTGAGCGAGGTGCCACAGGTAGCAACAGCGCGGGGGAGACCCGCGGTCGAGAAACCGATGACATCGGTATATCCCTCGCAGACGATCACCTCATGGGTGCGCGCGATCTCCGACTTCGACCAGTTGAGACCATAGAGCGTGGAGCTCTTTGCGTAGATAGGTGACTCGGGAGAGTTGCGATACTTGGGGCCCGGGTTCTGCTGATTCGTACGAAGCTCATCGGGAAGAACCCGCCCACCCAGCGCAATGACCTTACCCATCGGATCAAAGATCGGAAAGATGATGCGCTCGCGCATTACGTCCTGCATGCGACTCCGTGAATTTTCAAAGGCAAGGCCAGCCTCACGCTGCACCGCAGCACTTTGGCCTAGGTGTCGCGTCAGCGCGTCATATCCTGCCGGTGCGTAGCCAAGGCGGAAGTTTCTCACCACCTCGCCGTCGTAACCGCGCGAACGGAGGTAGCGGCGCGCGCCGCCGGCCTCTGCGCTTTCGAGCAGTTGGCGGTGGTAGAACTCCACTGCGTCGGCGAGCACCTCATAGAGGGCCTGGCGCCGACCGCGGGTGGCGTCGTTCGATCCCTCGGCATCGTTGCGAACCGTGATGCCGACACGAGCGGCGAGTCGCTCAACCGCTTCGACAAAGTCACAGTGCTCAATCGCCCGCACAAAAGAGATCGCGTCTCCAGAGGCCTGACAGCCAAAGCAGTAGTAAAGGCCCTCCTCGGCATTCACGGAGAAGGAGGGCGTGCGCTCACCGTGGAAGGGGCAGAGTCCAACGAAGCGTCGTCCGACTCGTTTGAGTGAGGTGTATTCGCCAATCACTGCAGAGATATCGGTCGCCTCGCGTACCCTCGCGACGTCCTCCTCTGGAATTGCCATGGCCCGACGGTACTGCCTCTATTGGTTCGATGTGTCAGGCGGAACGGATCTCTCTGTACCTGTACTTCGTCGAGATCTCACCGCTGCGCCCGAGCGCTCAGGGAGCCGTGGTGATGGGGCGGGGGGTGAACGGGCGAGCCAACTGTGCGGAGATCTCGCTCACGAGTTCGGCGATGGTGACCCGTCGTTGCTCGGTGGTGTCGCGATCGCGCACGGTCACGCAGCCATCGTCGAGCGAATCGAAATCGACGGTGACACACAGCGGGGTGCCGATCTCGTCCTGTCGGCGATAACGACGACCGATCGATTGTGTGTCGTCATATTCGCACATGAAGTGCATCTTCAGGTTTGAAAGGACTTCGCGCGCGAGCGGAGCAAGCGTCTCCTTCTTCGACAGTGGCAAGACCGCCACCTGATAGGGCGCGAGCTGCGGATGGAGCCGAAGAACAGAGCGACGTTCGCCACCGACCTCGTCCTCGTCGTAGGCGGCAATGAGGAAGGCCATCATGGTCCTTGTTGCACCCGCTGCAGGCTCAATGACATAGGGGGTATAGCGCTCCCCGGTCGCCTGATCGAAGTACTCAAGGCGCTCGCCAGAGTGTGCCGCATGCGCCTTTAAGTCAAAGTCAGTCCGGTTTGCGATCCCCTCCAGCTCGCCCCAGCCCCAGGGGAAGGCAAACTCGACGTCGGCGGTACCGGCGCTGTAGTGAGAGAGCTCCTCCGCTTCATGGTGACGCAGGCGCAAAAGCTCCTCTTGGATACCAAAGCGGCGGTACCAATTCAGGCGCTCGTTGCACCAAAACTCATGCCACGTGCCGGCCTCCGCCGGAGGAACGAAAAACTCCAGCTCCATCTGTTCAAACTCGCGTGTACGGAAGACGAAGTTGCCGGGCGTGATCTCATTACGGAAACTGCGCCCCTGTTGAGCGATACCAAAGGGCGGCTTAAGGCGCATCGATTGCATGACGTTGACGAAGTTCACAAACATGCCCTGCGCCGTCTCCGGACGCAGATAGGCGACGTTCGCCTCCTCCTCGACCGGGCCGACAAATGTCTTGAACATGAGGTTGAAAGGCCGTGCATCGGTGAGGTCCTTCGACCCGCAGTTGGGGCAGGTGTCACCGATCTGATCCTGACGCCACCGCTCCTTGCATTTACGGCAGTCGACGAGTGGGTCGGTGAAGGTCGCGAGGTGTCCGGAGGCCTCCCAGACCTTTGGATTGGTGAGAATCGCCGCATCGATCGGGACAACGTCGTCTCGCTCTTGCACCATCGCCCGCCACCAGGCGTTCTTCACATTTCGCAGCATGAGCGCGCCGAGTGGCCCGTAGTCGTAGGTGGAGCGGATGCCCCCGTAGATCTCCGCGGAGGGGAAGACGAATCCGCGACGCTTGCAGAGGTTGACGATCTGATCGAAGAGCTCCGGGGAACGCTTGTGGGGATTGGTCTCGCTCGTATTCTCAGCCATCTCCTCACGATAGTTGGCTGCCCCCGTCGCCTTTCCCACAGAGCGAGAACGAAGCTGCGCACGAGCTTGCGAGTTCGAGGGATATCAGGTGCAGTGCATCTTCCGCTGTTGCCTCTTATCCATCCGAGTGCTTCAGCCTCGGAGACGAGGTCGCCTCAGTAGCCACCGGTGCCTATGGGGCCAGTGTGCGTACTGCGAAGTCGGTGACCGAGATGATGTTCGATGCTGGTAAGGCCAAGGTGTTCAAACGCCGAGGCGGCGGAGCTCGCCGGTTCTTCGAGAAGACTGGCAAGGCCTCCATTGGCGAGGCGCTGCAGGTACTCGACAACCTCAGGACTCACCGATTGCCCCCTGCGGCAATTGACACAGAGCAGACCACCGATGCCAAGATCGAATGCGACCAATCGCTCACTACTGCCACAGCTGGCGCATTCGAGTGTGATCGGTCCTACCCCTTCGAGCGCGAGGAGCTTAAAGGCAAAGGCACCCAAGATCGTCGCTGAGTGGCGACCTTCGAGTGAACGAAGCGCACCGAGCAACATAGTAAAGAGTTCATGAGAGGGATGGCGTTCGAGGGCAAACTGATCCACCATCTCAAGAATCGTGAGAGCCGGTCCCATCCGATCGAGGTCGGCACGGATCTCTCGAAATGATTCGAGAAGCTCAACTTGGCTCACGGTGTCGAGGTCGCCGCGACCACGCCAACACATCATGGTCACGTGACTGAGTGGTTCAACGCGTGATCCGATCCTATTTTTTGGGCGCCGCACGCCCTTCGCCACAGCGCGGACCTTTCCATTCTCCTTGGTGAGAAAGGTCACGATTCGGTCGGTCTCGCCGAGTCGGATCGCACGCAAAGCGATCCCCTCATCGAGAAAGTGCGCCACGGTCAGGCTTGGTGGATCTTGCCGCCGCCGAAGATGAGAATAATTCCGGCGATGGGAAAGAGAAGAAGGAAGAGCGCTGGGCGAAACCCCAGCGAGCTCAAGAAGAGAAGGATGGCGACGGCAAGTAGGCCACCGAGCACGCCGATAGATCGCGCGATGTGGCTACGGATCCAACTCGACCCCTCCGTCGCGGTCTCCTCGGAGTTCTCCAGGGAGATGTCGTGGGAACGCTCGGAGCCACTCATTGGTCTACCCCTCCAAAGCGCCGTTCTCGATGCTGGAATTCACGGATCGCCTCGTAGAGATTCTCACGACGAAAGTCGGGCCAGAGCACCTCAGTGAAGATGAACTCGGAGTAGGCGATCTCCCAGAGAAGAAAGTTAGAGATCCGATACTCCCCCGAGGTGCGGATGACGAGATCGGGGTCGGGCATATCTGGGTAGTAGAGGTGCCGAGATATGGCTCGCTCATTGATCTTCTCTGGTGAAATTCCGCTTGCAATGAGCGCCTTGACTGCGTCGACGATCTCCGCGCGGCCACCGTAGTTAAAGCAGATGGTGAGTGTCATCGTGCGATTTGCCTTGGTGAGCTCCACCGCGCGATCCATCGTTCGCTCGAGTCGCTTTGGCACCCGCCAATCGTGGCGTCCCGCAAAGCGGATACGCACTCCGCGGCTGTGGAGGTAGTCACGGTTTCGATCCAAGATCGCGATATTGAAGTTCATGAGGAAGCGAACCTCCTCTACGGGGCGGCGCCAATTCTCCGTCGAGAAGGCGTACACGCTGAAATAGCTGATGCCAAGTTCGAGCGCTCCCTCGATCGCGTCGAGCAGCGCGTGCTCGCCCGCGGCGTGTCCCTCGGTGCGGGAGAGCCCACGGGCCGTGGCCCAGCGACCGTTGCCATCCATCACACAGGCCACGTGTGTCGGTATCCGATCAGGGGCAATGCCGGGAACAACCACGACAGGAAAGTTACTCGCAAGATGACCCGGGCTACCGTCGCTCTCTCACTGGCCCCCTCTCGTCATCCATTGACCATCGTGTAGTGGGTTACGCAAGTGAGCGTTTCAGTATTAGCGATAGCATCAAATTGCTGAATTGGCCGGTGGCGTAGTGGCCTTTCTTTGGATGGAGTATCAGTTGTGACACAGATCATGGACCTTGCGGCAATCGATCAGGCCTCGGCTGAACTCAATGACAGGAGCGCCACCGAGATCATCGCCTGGGCGGTGGAAAATTTTGGATCTGACCTCGTGATGGCGGCCTCATTTCAAGATGCCGTCCTCATCGACCTCTGCGTGAAGGTCGATCCGAGGATGCTCACGATCTTTCTTGATACGCACTTTCACTTCCCAGAGACACTGGCCTATATGCGCCGTATCCGTGATCTCTACGACCTCAATCTGGCGATCTTGGAGCCCGAGATCGCCGATGACGTCTCACCCTGTGGTGCACCGGACTGCTGTGCGCTGCGCAAGGTCGCTCCGCTCAACAAGATGCTCGAGACGAAGGCAGCTTGGATAACCGGGCTCAAGCGCATCGACACTCCAGAGCGCGCGAACGCACCGGTGGTGAGCTGGGATGCGGAGAAAGCGATCGTGAAGATCAACCCAATGGCCGCGTGGACGGACGACGACGTCGATAACTACGTCAAGGAGCATGGACTTCCTCGCCATCCACTGAACTATGTCGGTTACATCTCCATCGGTTGTGCGCCAACGACGCGGCCGGTCGCACCGGGCGAGGACCCCCGCGCCGGTCGTTGGCCCGACTCCGACAAGACCGAGTGCGGACTCCATATCTAGGTTTTTACGCACGTGGGGGTGGGGAGGAAATTGACCGAGGAGGGAGACGACCTCCCGGTAGGCCGATCGGGTGCTCCCTCTCTGTCGTCCGTTGTCGTTCTCGGCCGTGCCCTTATCGCTCAGATGGTGCGCCACGCGACGCTCGTCGTCGTCGCAGTGTTTGCGATCACGAGACTCGCCGCCTTTCTCATTGGGGTACGTCTCACCATCGTCTCCGGCTGGTGGCAGCTCTTCGATCTTCGCCAGCTTCGACGTCACCTCTTTACGAGTCTCTTCTATCTTCACGCGCAGCCACCACTTTTTAATTTAGTGATGGGGGTTTTGGTGCACTTTCGCGGAAATGTGCAGCCTCATCTCGCCTCTCTCGCGATGTTGGTGCTTGGCCTGACCATCGTGCTCTCCACCCTATTCCTCACCGAGGAACTCACAGGATCGCGTGCCGCGGGACTTCTGGTGGCGCTCTTGCTGACCGCCGACCCCACCCTCTTGCTCTACGAGGACATGTACTTCTATACCTATGCAACAACTGCGGGGACGGTAGTCGCGGCACTCGCGCTCATAAAATTTTGGCGGCGAGATAATTGGTGGTGGGCGCTCCTCTACTGTCTCGCGCTCGCTTTCGTGATCCTCGCAAACTCGAGCTTTCAACTTCCGTGGATGCTGCTCGCGCTTGCGCCGATTGTGTGGCGATCACGAAGTCGATGGCGTATGGGCGTTGCGGTACTCGCCATTCCACTCGCCCTGGTTGGGTTTTGGTATGGCAAGAACCTTGCACTCTTCGGGACCTACTCGACGTCGAGTTGGCTGGGGATGAACCTCGCCCGACCGACGCTTAATTTGCTCACCCCAGTAGAGCGATCGGCGATGGTGAATAGCCACGAGCTCCCCTCGATCGCACTTCAGGTTCCCTTTGACCCGGTGAACCTCTACGTGCCCTCGTACCAGAGTGCGCACCAGCCGACGGGCCAGCACATCCTCGACAGCACAACGCGAGATCAGCACGCCTACCCCAACTACAACAACATCAACTATGTCGCCATCTCGCAGGACTTTCTCCACGCCGACCTTGACTACATCCGCGCCCGTCCCCTCACCTATCTCACCTCGGTCTCCAAGGCGGTGCGTATTTTTGTCGTACCGGGGGATCAGTATCAGTGGGTGGCACCAAACCGAGCCCTCCTCGGGCCCTGGGTCACCTGGTTCGATCGCATCATTCTTCTCCAACCGGTACAGAACAACGCGGCCACCTTTACCAATGCAGCGATTGGGGGGCAGGCGCCGGCGCCACTGACGATCTCCTATACAGAGACCGCGCTCCTCCTCCTGACGCTCTTTGGAATCCCACCGCTCATCTGGCGCCGACGTCTGACCGCTGCAGCCCGGGTCACCCTCGGTTTCCTCTGGTTGACGACCACCTACCTTTTCCTTGTCTCCTCACTGTTAGAGCTCGGGGAGAACAACCGTTTTGCGGTGGACATCGGGCCGCTCCCTGCGCTGGGCGCGATCATGGTGGTGGGAAGTTACTGGCGTATCTACCGCGCAAAGGCGGTGATCCCGCGGGACAATCTCTCGCCATCAGCCTCTCCCGATACGCTGAACGGGTGAGTAGCGCGACGGAGGAGGCCACCGCAACGGCACTCGCTCGAGTGGTCGCCTCCCTCCCCGATGGTGGTGAGCTTCGCGAGGGACAGCGTGAGATGGCGCTCGCCGTCTCCCGGGCGATCGCAGAGGACCGTCATCTCGTGGTGCGCGCAGGTACGGGAACAGGAAAGTCGCTTGCCTATCTCGTGCCGGTAGCGCTCTCGGGCAAGAAGACCCTCATTGCCACAGCGACGAAAGCACTCCAACACCAGCTGGTGGAGAAGGACCTGCCCAGCCTCGCTGGCAAGGTTGGCGTGCGATTGCGCTTTGCACTCTTGAAGGGTCGATCGAATTACCTGTGCGTGCAACGACTCGTCGAGATGGGCGCGCGAGGAGAGCAGGCGGAGTTCCTCACGGAGCAGGGTGGGGTCGCAGATACGGGGACCCGTGCTGCCGAGGTTCGCCGAATTGTGGAATGGTCGGCGACGACCCCAACGGGAGACCAGGCTGAGCTCGACTTCGAACCCGATGCTGGGGTCTGGGGATCGGTCTCCGTCTCGGCCGAGGAATGCCCTGGCGCCTTTCACTGCCCCTCTGGCGCAAGCTGCTTCGCCGAGATGGCCCGCGCCCGTGCTGCCGAGGCAGAGATCGTCGTTATCAACCTGCACCTGCTCGGCGCACACTTGGCGAGCGATGGAGCGGTACTTCCGGAGCACGAGGTGCTCGTCATCGACGAGGCGCATGAGCTGGAAGAGATTATGAGCCGGAGCCTCGGGCTCTCTATCGGTCCCGGGCGTCTACGTGCGATCGCCGCCATGACGCGAGCCGCGCGACCGACGACCGCTCCAGCGCAGCGAGGAGGTCGTGGAGAGGGACTCGAGGAGAGTGCACTCCTGGTGATGGACTCCGCCACCGAGCTTGAGACGCTGTTGGAGGCGCGCAAGGGAAATCGATTCGAGGCAGGCACCGACATTGAGTTGGCACGCTTTGTCGAGCTGCTCCAAGGGCGCCTGGAGCGACTCGATCGCGATCTGCGTGCCGCGTTGCCAGGGGGAGTCGGAGTCGAGAACCCCAAGACGCAGCGAGCGATTCTTGCCCTGACGCGCCTGCGAAATGAGGTCGCGTATCTTGTTGGTGCAACAGAGGATCAGGTGGTCTGGGTTGCATTTGGGGCGCGCCCGAGCCTTGAGGTCGCGCCGATCGATGTCGCGCCCCTTTTGGAGCGAGAGCTCTTTGCCAAAACGCCGGTGGTCATGACAAGTGCCACCGTGCCTCTGAACCTCGGCACTCATCTCGGTAGCCACGCTTCACGCACCGATGCGCTCGATGTCGGAAGTCCCTTTGACTTTGCGAATCAGGCACTTCTCTACTGTGCGGCGCACCTTCCCGATCGCCGCTCTGCGACTGCGGAGGCGGCGATGGTTGAGGAGATTCTTGCGCTCATTACCGCCGCAGGCGGACGCACGCTGGCGCTGTTCACCTCGAGAGCGGTGATGGAGCGTGTCTCGGTAGAGGTCCGCGAGCGACTCTCGTTGCCGATCTTGGTACAGGGTGAGCGATCGAAGGCATCGCTCGTTGAGGCCATAGCCACCGAGCCAGCGACGAGTCTCTTTGCGACGATGGGTTTCTGGCAGGGAGTCGATATCCCGGGAGCGGCACTCTCGCTGGTGATCATCGATCGGATTCCCTTTGCACGACCAGACGACCCGCTCCTCTCAGCGCGTCGCGATCGCGCCGGTGCTGCGGCGTTCAAGGTGATAGATCTTCCACGCGCCGGAATCATGCTCGCTCAGGGTGCCGGGCGGCTTATCCGAACGCAGCAGGATCGTGGCGTCGTCGCCGTATTGGATTCGCGGCTCGCGACCGCCAATTACCGGTGGGAGCTCATCCGCGCATTACCCCCGATGCGACGCACGAAGGACCGGACGGAGGCCTGTAATTTTCTCGCCACGATCGATGCGGAGGCACGCCACGCGGAAAAAGGCCCAAATTGAGCACGGCGAGGTCTAGTAGCCCAAACGCTCGATCACGTCGAGACGTTTTTGCCAGTCACGCTCGACACGCACGATGAGGTCGAGGTAGGCCCCTTCGGGTAGTTGGGCACGTGCGGCGACGCCCGCGGCTTTGATCACGGCACCACCCTTGCCGACGACAATGGCCTTTTGGGACTCGCGCTCGACAAGAATCTCACAGCGGATGTAGGGCCACTCCCACTCGGTGACGCGACAGGCGATCGAGTGGGGGAGCTCCTCCCGAGCATTGCGGAGCAGCTGCTCGCGCACGAGTTCAGCGACGTAAAACTCATCAGGTGCGTCACGGACAATCCCTGACGGATAGTACCGAGGACCCTCTGGCAGCCGACTTGCGAGATGGGCAACGAGGCCGCGTACTCCCTTTCCGGTTCGTGCGGAGATCGGGAAGTACTCCGCATCTTGCAACCCCAACTCTTCGACGGCTCGGTTGAGTTGCTCGACAAGTGAGTTCTCTTTGGTCACATCGATCTTGTTGACGACAACGATCGTGTGCTTCGGAAGTTGTGCAGCGATAAAGCGATCGCCGGGCCCAATTTTTGCGCTCGCATCGACAACAAAGAGACAGAGGTCCACGCCGCCGAAGGCGTCGGTTGCGGTGGCATTCAGACGCCGGCCAAGGGCTGACCTTGGCTTGTGAATACCTGGCGTGTCCACGAAGACCGCCTGAAACCCCTCGCCATTAAGTACCCCGCGGACGCTGGTTCGGGTGGTATTTGGCGAGGGCGAGATGATCGAAACCTTCTCACCGAGGATCTGGTTGATGAGGGTCGACTTACCCACATTGGGACGACCGACGATCGAGACGAATCCTGAACGGAAATGTTCGTCGTCGTGGTCGACGCCAAGTTCGCCACGCTGCGGGTCCTCCGCGAAGAACCGGTCGATGATGCTCTCTGGCTCACTCACTGGTTGACTCCACGCCATCGCGAAAATATGTGTTTAACAGCTCTTGTTCGCGAGCCTCCATCCGTTCGGCCTCTGCATCGACCTCGTGATCCATCCCGAGCAGATGCAAGATGCCGTGCACGAGAAGGAGCGCGAGCTCCTCCTCGTAGGTGCCCGCATGCTCCGGCGCGTTGCGCATCGCGACGGCAGGGCAGATGAGGATGTCGCCGAGCAGCGTCGGTGCGGGATCGGAGTGTTCTCTTCCGACCGGCCCCGGCCCACCGCTATCGGGTGCCCGGCCGGAGGCGATGGGGTCATCCTCAATCGGGAAGGAGAGCACATCAGTGGGGCCCTGATGGTGGAGAAATTGCTCATTGTGCGAGGCGATCGTGGCTTCGTCGACGTAGATCACCGAGAGTTCGGCCTCACCACGGACGCCCTGCGCAACAAGGACCGATCGTGCGAGATCAGCCCAACATCTCGCGTCGACCGGATGATCATCTTGCTCGTCCGCGACAAATACATCGATGGCCACGAGCTAGTTCGCTCTCTCCGCCTCACCGCGCGCCACCTTTTGATCGTGGTCACGGTCATAGGCGGCGACGATGTCGCGGACGATCTTGTGTCGAACGACGTCGGAGTTATCGAGATGGATAAATGAGAGATCCTCTACATCGGTGAGGATCTTCTCGAGTCCGAGTAGTCCCGACCGTCCCTGCGCGATATCGACCTGAGTTACATCGCCGGTGATGACCGCCTTGGTGCCAAAGCCGATACGAGTGAGAAACATCTTCATCTGCTCGGGGGTCGTATTTTGCGCCTCATCGAGGATGACGAAGCTCGTATTCAACGTGCGCCCTCTCATAAAGGCGAGTGGCGCAATCTCAATGATTCCTCGCTCAATGAGTCGCAGCGTCCCCTCCGGCTCCAGCATGTCGTTGAGTGCGTCATAGAGGGGACGAAGGTAGGGATCTACCTTGGCCATGAGGTCACCGGGAAGAAAACCCAGCCGTTCTCCCGCCTCGACCGCAGGTCGGGTGAGGATGATCCGAGAGATCTGCTTTGCCTGTAACGCCTGCACAGCGAGCGCGACGGCGAGATAGGACTTTCCTGAACCGGCGGGACCGATGCCAAAGGTCACGGTGTGTTTCGCGATCGCATCGACATAGCGTCGCTGGCCGGGAGTCTGAGGGCGGACGCCCTTGCCGTTGGCGCTCCGGAGTACCTCGCGATTCGTGATCTCCGAGGGTCGCAGATTGGCGCGAACCATCTCGATCGTGCGGGTGATATGCGGAGTATCGAGCGCGAGGCCACGCTCGAGGTGCGCGACGAGCTCCTCAAAGACGCGCTGCGCCGCGGGAGCCTCTGGCCCCTCCAAGGTAATGAGGTTGCCACGCACACCGATCGAGGTAGCCGAGAAGGCAGATTCAATGACGCGGAGGTACTCGTCTCGCTCGCCAAGGAGGCCCATCATCAGGTCATTCCCTGGAACCTGGATCTTGAGTTGAGTATCAGTCACGGTCTTTCTTCACGATATCAGCCGGACTGGCTCGACCCTGCCAGTACCGCAGCCCAAGGAGGAGGAGGATCGTGAGTGCTGCGAGGACGAGGAGAGGTCCTGCACCGCCCCCTCCCGCATAGGTGAGGGTAACGAGATGAGCCCCGGGGGAGAGTCGGATGCCGATGTAGGCGGGTGCGATTATTGCGGTTGGTACCGAATGACCATCCACGGTTGCATGCCACCCAGGGTCATAGGAGACCTTCAGCAGGAGGACGCTGGTACGGCGCACCATTACGGAAGCGCTCACATGGCCCTCGACAAGGTCGATCGAAGCGCGATTGACGCTGCCTAGTTTTCCTCCCGATAGCGGAGCCCCGGTCGCGGGGAGGGCAGGGTGGCCGGCGTAGGCAAGCGCGGGATAGACCGGAACGGATGCGCGCGCTGATCGAACGAAATCGGCGGTTTTGAGTCCGATATCACCGCGGTTGGCGGTAATGGCTCCCTGCACCGTGACGAGCTGCAACAGGCCCGCCGTGGGGAGTTCGTAGAGGAGATAGGGGCCACTTCGAAGGACGAGATGAGCGGGCACGATCGGGATCCGGCCAGCCGGATAGAGCAGCCATCGGATGCCAAAAAGCGGGTAGTCCGCAGGGAGGTCTTCGTCGAAATAGACCTCAGGATCGGTCATGAGTGAGGAGGTGCGAAGGGTAAATCCCACCTCGTCGATGTTTTGACTCGCGAGGTATTTGAAGACGGGCACCGCCCCTACTTGAAACTCCGATCCCCATCCACCGAGCTGATCGGGCGGAACAGGGAGACCGGCATAGACGCGTCCGCCGAGTCTTGTGATGTCGGCGATAAGTGGAGCGATCTGTGCACCCTGTTGCATGTCGGCGGCCCGCTGAGTCGAGATATTTTGCGCCTCTGCAGCGGTTGTCGAGGTAAGCGAACCCCACATCGGTGCAACAAGTACCGCGAGCCCGATCGCCGCGCTCACCAGAGTTATGAGTAGTCGCGTTCCTCGAGGCGCGGTGCCGAGCGCGAGTTCACGCTGGGCCCAGCGAGCAACGTGCTGTGCGCGCTCCCAGCACCAGGCGAGCACGATTCCCGCGGCGATAAGACCAGCGAGTTGGACGCCCATTAGGAAGCGGCGGAAGAAGAGGTCGTGACCGCCGGGTACGAGATGTGGAAGGAGGGAGAAGGTCGTTGGACCAAAGAAGAGCAGGAGCGAGAGGAGAAAGAGAAGGAGAAGATAGCGCGCGCGCGGCTCGGTGGCCGAACGCCAGATGATGAGGACGAGCCCGAGCAGGACGAAGACGGTGAGCACCATAGGTCGGTTGGCGTCAAAGAGAGCACCGGTGAGGAGCCAAGCGAGCGCCTGGCGCGCTCCGTAGGAATTGACATCGGGGCCATGTTGGAGGAACTCATTGATGGAGGAGTAATTACTAAGGCCGATGAGCGGAACGACCACCCAGGCGGAGGTCAGTACTACCCCAGCGATAAGTTCGCCGCAACGTCGAAGGCGAACGCGCAGCGGTGTCGCGGAGGCTGCAAAGGCGAGTCCGATTCCCGCGATCGCGAGATAGCCGGTAAGAAAATGGAAGGCGATCGTCGCGGATATGGCAAGCGTTGCACCGAGGAGATGGCGCCGTGATTGCATCGCTCGCCAGGCGAGTCCCCATGCAAGTGGGAGTGTCCACATCGCAAAGAGCTGGCTCCACAGTCCGTATCCAATGGTGAGATAGGTCCGTTGCTCGTAGCCAATACCGAGTGTGCTCATGACAAAGGGAGAGAGCACTGCCGCGAGCGCTGCGGCGAGACGGCTCCAACCGAGCCAACGGACGCCGAGGTAGACGCTAATCGGCCAGGTCGCAAGGAGGAGATAGAGCAGCCATGCGAAGGCATTGTCGGGTCCGATGGCGAGCCCGAGAGCTCCACCAATGGTGGCGCCAAGACTCTGGTAGTGGAGGAAGAGGGGCGATCCCTCGCCGAGGTAGGGGAACCATCCCGTCAGAGGGAGATGCCCGGCACGGATCTGTTGCGTTGCAAATCGCACCATCTCGGAGTGGAGCGCGCTGTCATTGAGGTAGGCAACTGGTTGATGCTCTGGCCACAAGAGGACAAGGTTCACTACGGTCGTCGCCGTGACGAGCAGGTTGGCAATCAGACGCCTCACCAGCGTGGAGTCGCCCTCAACTCCTCGCTGGATCCACCCCTCCTCGGCAGGCACCCGATCACCGTGCCGGAGAGTTCTACGATCAACACATCGTTGCCGCAGGGCCATTCCGCCGGCGACAACGATGTAGGTGAGCGTGACAACAGAGAGAATGGAGAAGCTGGTCGGCAGTGAGGGATCCGCGCAAGAGATTGCGAGACCGAGCCAGACGGCGACGAGCGCGAAGATTGCGCTCAGCGTCATCGCGCGCAATGGGTGACGGGTAATCGCCTGCGCTGCAGCCGCTGGTGCGGCGAGGAGTCCGAGAAGAAGCAGCGCCCCTACCGCCTGGGTCGCCTCCCCGGCCGTAATGCCAACGATTGCGAGAAAGATCACCCCGAGCGAACGCACGGGGATGCCCCTTGCCTCCGCCACCACCGCATCGATGCTCGCAAACAGCAGCGGACGGCCGAGCACGAGAAGGAGCACAATTACGCCGATCGCGAGAATGGAATCGAAGAGAGCCTGAGAGCCAGAGAGTCCGAGGATCGATCCAAAGAGCACGTTGATTCCTGCGGTCCCGTTACCTCCGGACTCTTGGTGCGTCGAATAGAAGGTGAGGAGAAAGACACCCAGTCCCAAAATGAAAGAGAAGACATTGCCGATGATCACATCATCAGGGATTCCCCGTCGCGCGAGGAGTGCCATGGCAAGCCCGACAACAAGGCACCCGAGATAGAGGCCAATCCGAAGATCGATTCCCAACGTGAGTGCAAGAAGTGTACCGGTAAAAGCAACATGACTCAGCGCGTCGCCGGTGAACACCTGATTTCGAAGAACAAGAAAATATCCGACGAGACCAGAGGCAAGCGCGATACATCCTCCGGCGATAAGCGCGTGCACCATAAAGGGAGCGCTCAACATATGGGAGAGGCCGGTAAGGAGTGTGCTCATCGGGTGTCCCGCCGGCCCGCACGGCCACGCTTTCGCTCGATCAGGATCGCAGCGAGGTAGACGAAAAATCCCGCACTCGTAAGGTAGAAGCCAACGGGATAGGCGAGGTAGTAAGCGGCGATAAGGCCGGACCAGGTGACGCCGACCGCGATCGCGACGCTAAGGGCGAGTCCTGTGGCCGCACGGTTGGTGAGGCGTTGCGCGGCAGCCGCAGGCATGACGAGGAGCGCAAAGACGAGGAGTGATCCCGTTATCTCGCTCACCTCGGCCACGGCGAGTCCGAGCAGGACCAAGAAGGCGATATTGAGTACCCGTACGGGAAGTCCACGTGCGCTAGCGACGTCTCCATCGATACTCGCAAAGAGCAACGGTCTCCCGAGCGTTCCAAGAACGAGTAGGCAGGCGGCGGTTATGACACCAAGGGTGATGACCTGCGAGCTCGTGATGCCGAGAAAGCTGCCAAAAAGTAGCGCAGTAACGCCATCCAAAAAGCCGTGATACAGATTGATGAAAAGGACTCCACAGGCCAACGCAAAGGCCTGAATTGTGCCGATGATCGCCGATTCAGTCGCTCTACCGGCACCGGTTCGGGTGCGGGGAATCGCACCGATGGCAAGCGCCGCAGCAACACAGGCGAAAAGGTAACCCGGTGTCACAGAGAGACCAAGAAGCGCGGCGCCGGCGGCGCCGGGAAAGCCGACCACGGCGAGAGTATGCCCAGCGAAGGTCTGCCGCCGTAGCACCATGTACCAACCGACGATCGCGGAGAGAATCGCGACGATGGTTCCTGCGACCAGCGCGTTCACCATGAACCGGTAGGAGAGCAGTGTGGCAAAGCTCGACCAGGGCGCGCTTGAATGTGGTGCGACTACGAGCAGGTGGAGCAGAGGAACGCTCGTCATCAGTGTGACGTTCCGTCCCCATGATGATGGGGGTGCTCTGCGTGGAGCATGGTGGCGGCGCCATGCTCATGCCGGTCGCTGTGATGCGCCGGCGCCTCCGGCTGTCCCACAACGACTAGTCGGCCATCGGAGGTAGTGAGCACTTCGATAGGAGTTTTGAAGAGTCGTGAGAGATTTTCTGTAGTTATTACCTCATGCGCAGTCCCCGACACGGCGCCACCCGGACCGATATAGATGACGCGATCGAGATAGGCGAGGATCGGGTTTACGTCGTGTGCGACCATCACGACGGTGACGCCCTCGACGGTACTGACGTGATGGATCAGGGAGGAGATTGCGCCCTGATTCGGGAGATCAAGACTGTCGAGTGGCTCATCGAGGAAGAGGATCTCTGGTCGTTGCACGAGTGCCTGTGCGATGAGGAGCCGCTGCTGCTCGCCGCCAGAGAGCTGACCGATGGATCGATCTGCATAGTCACTGGCACCGACGAGTTCAATAACGTCGTCGATCCGACGCTGCTCCCTGGCACGGTTGCGGCGCATCGGCAACGGAAGACCCCATCGTGCGCCATCAAGTCCAAGACGCACGATGTCGAATCCTCGGATGTGAAGGGAGGGGTCAAAGCTTCTTCGTTGGGGGAGATATCCGATCTCGCCCTGATGTCGTCCTGGTGCTGCTCCGAGTACGCGGACCTCACCGAAGTGCAGACCCGTCATCCCGAGCGCCACCTTGATCAGGGTTGATTTTCCGACTCCGTTCGGCCCAAGGATCGCCGCGAACTCTCCGCGTTTGATCTCGAGCGAGAGGCCACTCCAGATGGTGTGACCTCCTAGCTGCACGCAGGCATCACGAAATTCGATGACAACTTCGTCGATTGATCTCATCGCTGTGACTTCGCCTGTAAAAGTGCCTGGTAGAGACGACCGAGCTGGTCGGTCTGCCAAGTGGCATAGGAGTGGTTTGTGATATCGAGCGTCTCGGAGATGGCAACCACGGGTATGTGTTCCTTTGCGCAGAGGGCGAGTTGATTCGTAATTTCGGGCGTGTTGTTCTGTGAGTTGTAGACGTAAACCCAGATCGATCGTGTGGTGATCTGGTGGTCGATGGTGGCAAGGTCGGTAGCAGAGACCTCGCCCCCCTCGCTGATGGCGCGGAGAAACGTTGGCGGTGTGACCAGATCGAGTCCAAGTGACGGTGCCAACATCGAGAATATTGACTCGGAAGCGCCAACGTGAACCCCTGCGAACTGCGCGCGGATCTTCGTGCGGAGGGTGTTGTAAACCGAGAGGGCGTGGACGAGAAACTGTTGTTCGTTCGCCACGAAGGTCGCATGACCCTTTGGATCGAGTGCACTTAATTTCGTGACGAGATCGTCCGCGATAATTGCCACATCACCTGGGTTGTACCAGCGATGGGGGTTGGCGCCGGTCGTCAGATGGAGTGCTTCACCGACGTTGACGACAACAGGAACGTTGTCTGCGGCGAGAAGATCCTCCGCCCAGGGGTCATAGCCAAGTCCATTTATCAATGCAAGGTCGGCGCCAGCGAACCTCTTCGCATCGTTTGCAGTTGGCTCATAGGAGTGAGGATCGATGGTCGGGTTCGCGATGATGCTGAAAACGACCACGAGGCGGCCGCCGATCGCTTCGGCGATCGAGCCCCAAAAGTTCTCTGCCGCGACGACTCGGATAGGGGTATGGTCCGCTGGCGAAATCGGTAGTGAACGGGCACCGCCCGCTGACACGTTGGTACATGCGCTGAGCAGAGGTATGAGGATGAGTAAAAACACGACCGGAAGGCAGCGTCGACCGATTGCGTCATTCCGGTTGATTGGCATGGGCGTGAACTCCGGGCGAGGGCTGGTAAGAGAGATGCTAATCAATAGTGGTAATCATTGCAAATAAGATCGAGTCAGAGGCCTCCCTGTGGCCAGAATTGCCCGGTGGTGCAGGGATATCCATCACTGTCGTAGGGTTTAGCCAAGAGAGGGAGCAGCGGTGTCAGAGTCGTTTCCAAATGGCAATAGCGCGCGATCAACGCGCCAAAAACGCGCACTTGCTGGCGCGTTGGCGCGGAGTAGCTCCTTTCGTTCCGCTCAGGATCTTCACGCCGAGCTGCGACTACGGGGTGAGCGCGTGGGCCTTACGACCGTCTATAACCAGTTGCGGGCGCTCGCCGACACAGGTGAGCTTGATGTGCTGCGAACCGACGAGGGTGAGTCGCTTTATCGCCGGTGTAGCTCAGGGCAGCATCACCATCACCTCGTATGCCGCTCTTGCGGAATGGCAGTGGAGGTGGAGGCAGATGCGGTAGAAGCATGGGCGGAGGCGGTCGCTCGCCGAAACGGATTTACCGCGATCACCCATACCGTTGAGCTCACGGGCGTCTGCCCCAACTGCCAATAGTTTTACCTCTCGCTGTCTCCGGCATGAAAGATCGCTTTCGTGCCAACGAGCTGCCAAGGTTTCACTCTTCGAGCGTTTTTCCTGGTGCGCGGTCGATCAAGGCGCGATCACGACGTCGTCGAAACTTGGCACCTTGGGATAATTGGGGTTCATCTGTTCCAGAACATGAATCAATATGGTGCTGACCGCAAAATTACGATACCACTTGTGATCTGCGGGGATGATGTACCACGGTGCGTGTTCGGTGGAGGTGTGCTCCAACATCTCCTCAAACGCGCGCTGGTAATCGTCCCAAAGTGCTCGCTCCTTCAGATCACCGAGATCCATCTTCCAACGTTTGCTCGGCGTGTCGAGCCGCTCTTGGAGGCGCTCTCGTTGTTCATCCTTGGAGACGTGAAGAAACATCTTGACCACGGTGGTACCCGAATCAACGAGTAGTCTCTCGAAGTTGTTTATATGGTTAAACCGACTATTGCGCCGCTCTTGATCGATCACCTTGTGAACGTATGGCTGCAATACATCCTCGTAGTGCGATCGGTTAAAGATTCCTAACTCGCCCGCTGATGGAATTTGCGCATGTATACGCCAGAGAAAATCATGCTCAAGCTCTAACGGAGTGGGCGCCTTGAATGCTGCGGCACGGGTACCTAGTGGATTCACTCCCTTAAAAACATGCGATACGGTACCGTCTTTGCCGGCTGCATCGATACCCTGCAAGATGACCAGCAGCGATTCCGTGTGCTGAGCCCAAAGCCGCTCTTGAAGATCAAGAAGTTTTGCGTGCAGAGGCTCTGTCGCTGCCTCGGTAACCACTCGATTACCCGGTCCATGGCTCGTGTCAGAAGGATCGTGTTTGGCGAGAGAGATCGAGGATTCTGGCTCAACACGTAAAAAATTAATCATGGTGACATTCCAGCACAAGTTACTTTGGTAAGACTGATGTTCAATCGCAGAGGAGGCGATTTTCGCGGGAGTGTCGCCTCGTAAAATCGATGTGAGCGTCGTTAGTGCCATCGCCGCAAAGAGCTTTTTCTCTCGCGTTAGGGTCTAGATATGACACTCGCACTGGGAACAGTGGCAACGCGGGCCGAGTTTGCCCATGTGCGGGTTCTGAGCGAATCCCTCGCGCGGTCAAATCCCGGAGTCGAACTCACAGCGGTGATTATCGACGATGTAGATGGTCTTTTTCTCCAACGCCGCGAGTCCTTTTCCATTCTTGCGTGGCGCGAGCTCGGAATGAGTGAGCAGTCGTTTACGGAGATCGTCGCAACAAAATCAAGTGACGAGGTCCGGCACTGTCTTATGCCATATCTGCTTCAAATATTGATTGCACGGGGAGCCTCGTGTGCAATAGGGCTGGCTCCAAAAAGTTGGGTACTTGGATCTTTGGATACCATTGTCACCTCGGTTGACAGCGCAACGGCACTCGTGCTCGCACGAACACCTGCGGTGCTACCGGATGATAGGCATCGGCCAGATCGCGACGATCTCTGGAGAGAGGGTGAACTCAACCCGGACTTCGTTGTCGTAACTTCAGGTGGGGACAGGTTCCTTGATCGATGGCGGGAGTTTCCTGAGGACGATGATGAGCCGGTCGGACCTACACAACCCACGAAGTCAGCATTAGAGGCCGCAAGTCACCTTGTTGGTGTCAGGCGCTGCGTGGATCTCGATTGGTGCCTTAGCGAGTGGAATCTGCACATGGGGGATATTGGATTCGACCCTGCGACCGGCGTGGTCACGGTAAATGAAACCCCGTTGCTCGTCTTGCAGTTCACCGGCTATGACCCAGAGGTACCCGAGCTTTTCGGAGGAGATTGGGGTGGCATGGCGAGGATCCTTCTCTCTGAGCGTCCCGAGCTTCGGACTCTGACGGATCGCTATCGAGATCGTCTGCTACGCCGCGGCGTGCGAGCCGTCGAGGACATCCCTTACGCCTTCTCGCGCCTTCGCAATGGACTTCCCGTCGATGGAACCATGAAGGATTTGGCGCGCCAGAGTTTTGCGTCACCTTTATCCGCCTCAACGATGCCAAGCCCGTTCGGGAACGCGGAGCATTTCGTTTCCTGGTGCAACACGCCAGGCGCCAATGATCGGATCTCTCGCTATCTCGACGAGCTCTATCGATCCAGAGGAGATCTCCAGGAATTGATCCCTCGTCTCGATGTGACTGGTCCGGAGGAGCTCGTGCGCTGGTGTTGGGGTGAGGTTGCGGCAGGGAGATTTGATCACCGGTTGGTGCCTCGATTTGAGGACGTAGCCGTGGAGATCCCTCCCCGGGACCTGCCAATATCTCGATCGGTCATCGCTGGGACGCAGCGTTCAGCGACAGGTATTGAGGTTTCTGGTTATCTCCGCGCAGAGATGGGAGTAGGCGAACTTGGACGGAACCTTGTTCATGCGGTAGAGGCATCGGGGGTGCCATTTACCACCCGGGACGAAGACGACCCTGACCACCGCCAGCGGCACCCATTCATTGATCATCCCGGCGATGTTCATGCGGTCAATTTGGTCTGCATGAACGCGGATTCGATGGTCCACTTCGCCTATCGGATGGGTGCCGACTATTTTGACAACCGTTACACGATCGGAGTGTGGTCATGGGAGCTTGAGGAGTTTCCAGAGGAGTTTGATAGTTCTTTTGCGCTCGTTGACGAGATATGGGCCAACAGCACCTTTGCGCGAGATGCGATTGCGAAGCGAACCGACAAGCCAGTATTTGCACTTCCGATTACGGTCGAGACGCCCGGTACCGTTGCCCCTATTGATTTAAAGTCTCTCGGCATTTTCGGCACGTACACGTTTCTCTTTTGTTTTGACATCCTCTCCGTCTTCGCGCGAAAGAACCCGACGGCAATCATCGATGCATTTAACACCGCGTTCGCACCGCTCGAGGGACCAGTACTCATTCTGAAGGCTCTTAACGGAGAAAAGCGTCTCGCGGAGTTAGAGCGACTAAAGATGCACGCAGAAACGCGATCAGACATCGTGATTATCGACGAGTACCTCGATTACGAGGACAACCAAGGCCTCTTTGCCGCCGTTGATTGCTACATCTCCCTCCATAGGAGCGAGGGGCTGGGGCTCACCTTGGCCGAGGCGATGGCGCTAGGAAAGCCAGTGATTGGCACGGGGTACTCGGGGAACCTTGACTTTATGACCGAGGAAAACTCATTTTTGGTCCCATTTGACGAAGGACAGGTGCCGCCGGGCAGCGATCCCTATCGAGTGGGTGCTCGATGGGCCGAGCCCAATGTCGACAAAGCAGCGGCATTGATGCGGCATGTCGTCGAACATCCTGCAGCGGCACAAGCAATTGGCGAGCGTGCCCGGCGAGACATGCAGAAAGACCATGTGCCTGCAGCTACCGCGAGATTCATTAGCGATCGATATAACTCAATAGTGAGAGAGCGAGCAAACTGGCCCCGGACCCGGTCGGTAGAAGATGTGAGGAGCGCGATAATGGCCGACGATGTGGAACATGATGTTGTCGAATCAAGAGACACACCTCCGCCGACACCTCCGCTCATCGCCTTGGCTGCGCGAGACGTCACCTGTGAGAGTGCACCTCGTGTAACGCGTCGAACACAGCTCTCGAGCGAACTACTTGGCCAGATGTCGCGGGCGCGCGATGACCAACAGAGAGAGTTCAATTTGGAGGCGGCAAAGGGTATCGAGCACCTAGCGCGGCTTTGGGGTGAGCTACGCGGCGACATCGATGCGCTTCGCGGCATCGTGGAGCATGAGCACCATCGCAGGGAGTTGATTGAGGCCCAAGCAGCGATGGATCGCACGCGAAATAGTGCGCTCGCCACTGCATTGACGCAGTCCGAAGAACGCGTTGCTAGCCTTGAAGTGCTGGTGAGAGGATTGCTCGCTGCGAGAGAGCTCGATCTCTCCTAAGGCAGCAGACGGCCCGTAGAGAATCCGTTAGGATATAGCGCTGCTTCAGCGTCGAGTCGCCCTCGTGGTGAACTAGCGGTGAGTATGTGGCCCCATCGTCTAGAGGCCTAGGACACCACCCTCTCAAGGTGGAGGCACGGGTTCGAATCCCGTTGGGGCTACCAAATCTCACAAGGTTTTGGTAGCGAGTTTTTCTTTACCTAACCTCCCGAGGAGCGCTGCAGCACGCTGAGACATCGCTGTTGGACACTGTTCCAGATGAGGTAACCGTCTACATGAAATGTGGGGGCACCGAAGGTCCGACTGAACCACGGAAAGATCTGTGGATTTCGGAAGGCATTGGAGATGCCAAGAGCACTTGTAACATGATTCTCCAGGACAAACTCACACAGAAGCAGAGAGCTCCCTCGTCGAGTCTCCTTTGGCACAGAAATTCCCCGTCCACTCGCGACGAGCAGACGGGTCTCTACATAGGACGGGTTAAGAATTTGGGGAAGCGATGAGGAATTTTGCGGCACGTAGAGATCGCCACCTAAGAGATTGAAGCGAAAATTCGCGTCTGCCTGCAAGATATTGATAACTGGGGTATTTGGGAGAAGAAAGGGAGAGCTAAGTACGTTTGCACCCTCTGGGATAAGTCTTCCAATTTCGGCTGCGTCATGTTGAGAGATCACGCTCTGTTCAGCAGCTACGGGAAGGTGAGGGAAGATAGTGAGCAGTAATAGAAATGGCACTGCAAGCTCAATGAACTTGCCAGAGATCTCGAGATGCTTGCCTCGCTCGCGGTTCGTTCCGTAACCGAGATGGAGCGAAATATTAAGCGGAGCGAAAAGCTCGACGAGCCCAACGGTGGCGACAACGACCACTGCAAAGAATGCAAATATCGCGAAGCGTGATGGCACCAAGTTATTGAGTAGTGGCAGGTGAGGAAGGAG
>CAIMWD010000115.1 GCA_903845085.1 uncultured Acidimicrobiaceae bacterium | reverse complement strand
GCCGAAGGTCCGCACAAAGAAATACCGCGACATATCTCAAGGTTACGTGAACTTTGCCGTGACCCATCCCTCGGCAGCCGGTAGCCTCGATCCATGCGTATCGGGGCCCAGATCAGCGTCGCAGGCGGAGTGGTAAAGGCCTTCGACCGGGCCGAGGAGATGGGCGCAGAGTCCGTCCAGATATTTGCGCTGAGCCCGCGACGCTGGAGATCTGCTGCGCCACCCGACGAGGTGATCGAGGCCTTCCGGACACGTGCAAAAGAGGCGACCACGATCGAGGGCGTATATTGCCATGCGCCGTATCTCATCAACCTTGGCACCGGAAACGACGCGCTGCGCGATAAATCATTCGACTGCCTCGTTGAGCATCTTGCGGTTGCGACGAGCCTTGGCACGCAGGGCGTGGTGCTCCACATTGGGAGCCATCTTGGCCAAGGGCTTGATGCGGTCACCGCGCGGATCGCCGAGGCACTGATCGGTGCGCTCGAGGGTGCGACCAAGCTCGCAGGTGAACCCAGCACCAAGATTCTGATTGAGAACACCGCGGGCGCAGGCGGCACTATCGGACGCAGCTTTGAGGAACTCGCAACGATCATCGATGCTGCGGCCAATGATTCGAGATTGGGACTCTGTGTCGACACGCAACATCTCTTTGCCTCAGGTGTCGCCTATGCGACGCTTGACGAGGTCGATGCGGTGATGGAGGAGATCCGCACCACCGTGGGACTGGAACGTCTTGGTTGTCTCCATCTCAATGATTCCAAGGTTGCCTTTGGCTCCAACCGGGACCGTCACGAGAACCTTGGCGAGGGCGAGATCGGGGCAAAGGCACTCGCAAACTTCCTCAGTCATCCAGCGATTGCGCATGCACCCGCGCTTCTTGAGGTGCCCGGCGATGGTTCGGGACCCCGCGAGAGCGATGTCATCGTCGCAAAGAAGATTCTTGCGACCGGAGTGCGCGCGCGAAAGCGCCGGTAACTTTCGCTACTCGGCGGCGGCCGCGATCACATCGGCGAGGGCTGGATGAACAAAGAGTGCATCGGAGATGTCATCGACCCGGAGGTTCGCCTGTACGGCGAGGGCGATCACGCTAATGAGCTCCGCTGCGTGAGCACCGACGATCGAACCACCAAGTACTACCCCGGTATTTGGGTCCGAGACAAGTTTTACAAAACCTCTCGGGTCACCGTCGATCATCGCCTTCGCATTCACGGCAAAGGGGACCTTGGTCACACGAATCTTCTGACCCAGAGCGAATGCCTCGGCCTCTGCGAGTCCGACGTCGGCGATCTCCGGCTCGGTGAAGATCGCTGAAGCTGCCTTGTCATAGTCGAGATGTCGGTGGTTACGCGTATGTAGACCGACGACGTGTTCCGCGATCTTTCGCCCCTGCATCGCGGCCACCGAGGCAAGCTGCAGACGTCCCGAGAGATCGCCGCCCGCATAGATATGGGGAACATTTGTCTGACAGTGATGGTTTATCGCCACGTATCCGGCATCATTCACGTCGACACCAGCAGAGTCAAGTCCCAGCGCTGCCGAGGAGGGAACCGATCCGATGGCAAGGAGCGCATGGCTACCCCCAACGACACGACCATCCTCGCAATAGACCGAAACGCCACTCTCGGTCCGCCTTATGTCGATCGCTCGTGCGCCTTTGATCAGGGACACATTTGTCTCGAGGAAATCAGTCTCGAGGGCTGCAGCGACCTCCGGGTCCTTCTGCGGAAGCACCTGTTGGCGAGAGACCACCAACGAGACCCGGGAGCCAAAGGAACGAAAGAGATGCACAAATTCCACCCCGGTTACTCCGGAGCCAATGACGATGAGGTGCTCGGGAATCACTGGCGGTGGGTAGGCCTGGCGGGTCGTGAGAATCCGATCGCCATCAACGACCGCCCATTCGGGGATCCGCGGTGTGGAGCCCGTTGCCAGCAGGATCGCATCGGCGACAAGGAGTCGTTCAACCTCTTCGCCCTCGACCTGCACCGCCACCTGATGGTCGCCGACGAGACGACCTGCTCCCCGGAGAATGGTGACGCCCTGACCGCGGAGCTGACGTTCGGTGGAGCTCGACAGTCGCTCGGAGATCATCGTCATCCGCGCGCGCAGCACCTCAAGATCGGGGTTTTCGTAGTGCAGCTCCATCCCCAGGGTGACGGAGCGCCGCGCGAGCGAGCGAACCCCGCCGGTGGCGATCATCGCCTTTGAGGGGATACAGTCCCAAAGGTTGGCAGCGCCACCGATGATCTCTCGTTCGATGAGCGTTACCTGCGCACCATTACGTGACGCCGTGGCCGCAGCCTCTACCCCCGCTGGTCCCCCACCGATAATGACGAAATGCACCGCTGCCAACTTTTGCTCCCTGTCTCACGACAAGGCTAATGCAACCCTCCCCCCATCTCAGCTGAGCAAGCGGAGAAGTTCATGGCAGGAGGCCACCCGAAGTGCGGATGACCCCCTGCCGTGAGCGATTTCGCAGACTCTCTCGAGTTGCAGCTAGCCGATCGCCGTGAGGAACTGCTTCGTCTTTGTGGCGTCGACCACTCGGTTGATGTACGCCGTCTTGCACTGTAGGGGCGTCACGTAGCCCGGAAGGTTACCAATATTGGACTGGTAAGCCTGCAGGTTCTTGTTGAGTGAGGCCCACTTAAAGGCTGCAGTCAGTGCCGCGACCTCATCGTGTGGCGTCCTTGGCGGCGTAAAGAAGACGCGACTCGACGCCGCGATGTAGGTCAACGCCGGCACCGCAAGCTTGGAGAGCTTCGTCTTGATGTACTTCGCATAGGTCTTCACCGCCTGCGCATAGGTGGGAACCCCCGCATAGAACGATGCATCTGCGATGTTGGAGGGATAGGCCTCGTTCAAAAGAAGTGGAACTGCCACCCCACCGGCGATATAGGTATTCAGTGCCGAGGCCGGGTCGTCGATGACGCATCCGTCGCCGCGTACCCAACCAGCGATGAGCGCTGAGGAGGAGGCGTAGCCAGGGATCGAGTGGTAGTGGATGCCGAAGACACCGTTGATCAGCATGAGATCAAGCGTCGTCGAGCCGGTCGTCTGAATTGGTTCAGATACCGGGTTCGCTGCAGTGTTACTCGACAGGAGACTCGCGAGTCCGTTATCCCAAGCCGCACATGCGGGCGACTTCCATGCAGCAACGACGCTGAGCGAGGGTGTTGTTCCACCCAACATGTCCTCACCCGTTGGGTTGAACTGGATGCCGGGGATATTTAGGACTCGGTCCTCGATCGCTGGTCCCAAGTTCATCCATCCCACAGTGAGCCCTACATTTGTGCTGGTGTTAGTCCCAGCGACGAAATTCATGCCGGCCACCGTGTTCCCTGCGGGAACATTGATGACATTGACCGTGGCACCCAGATACGCCTGCAGATATGGCTTATAGGCGACAGCGTTGTTATTGAAACCGCCACCAGGACTGTCGGGAGCCACAAAGGTCATCGTCTTGCCTGCGTAGTAAGCCAGACCCTGACAGACCAACTTGGCGTTTGCGCCGGTGACCTTATAACCATTTGCCGACTTACAGCTCTTCGTCGAGGCCGACGAGAGCGTGATCGGCACAGTGGCAAGCGAAAGCGAAAAGACCGCCACACCCCCCGCCATTGCCATCTTTCTTACTGATCCACGTGCACCTCGTAACAAGGCGTACCCCCCTGTGATGTTGGAATGAATCGAGGGATGCGGATCTCTCGCCGCCCTCGATGGGCTCATTCAACAGAGTGCCAACGATCTTGTAAAGAGCGAACGGGGAAAAGACACCTTTGTTATACGTCCGCCATATTCCGACATACTTCAATGATCAGCAGCTGAGAAACGGTGGAGGGCACGCCCGAATGAGCCACTTGCCTCCGCTTGATCTTCTGGCAGTGGTGCGCAATGGCGCATCGGTCTCCATCGATGATGTCGACTCGCAAACAAAGAGCAACGGGGCATCACCACGTCACTACCCGAACAACAGCCGGAGAAGGGCCGCACGAAGGTGGCGGACAGGTAATTAAAAGAGGGGCCACCCGCTCACGCAGGTGACCCCTCTTTCGTACGCCAGGGAGTTCTCCCTGACTGGTGTTGGTTAACCCAGTGCCTGGGTTAGGTAGTTCTCCACCTTCGGAGTACCAGCAAGGTAGGCGATGTAGCCAGTCTTTGCTGCCTTCGGGCTGGTGTAACCAGTTGGTGAACCAATGGCCTCAAGCTGTCCCATCAGGTTCGGGTTGTACGACGCCCACTTGAACGCTGCGGTAAGCGCGGCAACCTCGTTGTGAGGGGTCTTTGGTGGTACGAAGAAGATGCGCTGCGTCGAGCCAGAGAGGTTCAGAACCTTCACTGCCTGCTTCGCGTACGCCGTCGTGATGTACTTCGCGTAGGTCTTCTCGGCCTGCAGGTAGGTAGGCACGCCGATCAGGTACTTGTAGTACTGGTTCGTGGT
>CAIMWD010000114.1 GCA_903845085.1 uncultured Acidimicrobiaceae bacterium | reverse complement strand
TTCCCACCGCCCAGCGCCGCTCAACCTGGGGGTTGAGACCATCTTTACTCTCTTCGATCTTGCAGGCCCTGCTGGTGCGATGATTGTTCTCCACACTCATGACGCAGGTCGGGCGACTCAGTGACTATCCTCATCGCACTCGTCGTCGTCGGTCTGGTAATCGCAGCATTTGCGGCAGCGGCCGAGACCTCGCTGACATCAGCGAGTCGCATCCGTATGCGCAGCCTCGCAGAGTCCGGCGATCGACGCGCCAAGGTGATCGTGGAACTTCACAATGATCCAAATGGTTACCTTTCGACCATCTTGAGCCTCAACACGGTGGCGGTAATTGTTGCCTCGACTTCGGCCACTCTGATCGGCTCTCGGCGTGTGCATGCGTGGCCGGGGTGGATCGTGACGGCCGTACTCTCGGCCATCGTGCTGATCTTCTGTGAGATTGCGCCGAAATCTTTTGCGCTTCGCTACAACCAGCGTTTTGCGCTCACGCTGGCTCGACCAGTTCGGCTGCTGACAAAGGTGTTGCGTCCGATAGTCGCTGTGCTCACGGGGGTGAGCGTGCTCTTGCTTCGTCTCACAGGTCGTAATCTGCCACCTCCTTTCGTCACCGAACAGGAGTTAAAGCTCCTCGTCGAGGTCGGAGAGCAGGAGGGGATCGTCGAGCAGGAGGAGCGCGAGATGATCCACGGTGTACTGGAGATGACCGATAAAGAGGTTCGCGAGGTCATGGTGCCGCGAGTGGATGTGACGGCGATCGATGTGACCGAGAGCTCTGACGAGATGATTACGACGGTGATTGAGTCGGGTCATTCGCGGGTCCCTGTCTACGAAGACCGGATTGATCAGATCATCGGCGTGGTCTATGCGAAGGATCTGCTGCGAACAAGTCTCCTTGATAACGACCGTCTCGACCTCCGTGAGATCGCCCGCGAGCCGTATTTCACGCCCGAGGTAAAACACGTGGGCGAGCTTCTGCGCGAAATGCGTGAGCGTCGAGTGCATATTGCGATCGTGATCGATGAGCATGGGGGTACCGCCGGAATAGTCACGATGGAGGATCTCATCGAGGAGATCGTGGGCCCCATTCGCGACGAGTACGACACGGCCGAGATGGAGGAGATCGAGTATCTCTCCGACCATGAGGTCATCGTGAGCGCGCGAGCACTTGTAGACGATCTCCGCGAGGAGCTTCATCTCCCCTTTGCGGAGGTGGATGCAGATTCAATCGGCGGTTATATCTATGCCATGTTGGGTGAGGTGCCCACGGCCGGCGACTCAATGCGCGTCGGTGAGGCAACGCTTGTAGTGGAACGTGTGCATCGGCAGAGCATCCAGAGCGTCCGCATCACCAGCCCAAACCCCTTTGAGGCGGTTCTGGAGACCGATGATGGATCTACACCGTAACGGTCGCTAACGTAATTGCTCACCACATGGTTCGTGGTGGCGATAGTTTCGTCGCGAGAGATTCGACGGCTCGCCGAGCGACCGAGGGTCCATACGGGTTGGGGGAGAGATGGCACGGATAGTTCTAGGTATTGGGACCTCCCACACACCGCTGTTGGCGCTGCCGCCGGAGCGGTGGTTCGAATACTCCCAAAATGATCTTCGCAACCGAGAGCTGGTCTTTCCTCCGGAGGGGATCTCCATCCCCTACGACGAGGCGCTTGCGACGCACGTTCCTCAGGAAATTCAGGATCGACTGCAGGGCGAGGCAGAGTTTGCCGACAGTGCTGCACGCTGCCAGGCCGCGTTAGATGATCTTGCCGCGACGCTGACTGCCGTGAAGCCTGATGTCACCGTCATCGTGAGTGATGACCAAGACGAATGGTTCTATGACTCCAACATGCCGGCGCTTTCTATATTTTGGGGCGAATCGGCGCCGGTGATCCCCCGTCCTGCTGGACGCGCTGTACCGCCCGGCTGGACCCCTGAACTCATCCAGATGATCAATGACGGTTACGGCGATAAATACGTGGACGTACCGATCGCGCACGAGATGGCGCGGTATTTCATCGAGTACCTGATGGATCATGACTTTGATGTAGCGCAGATGAAATATATTGAAGGCGAGTACGGCGGCTCGGTAGGTCGGCGATACCCGACCCGAGAGGGAGAACTCGACGTCGTGCGCGAAAGCGAGCGGCGACCGCAGGGGCTTCCGCACGGGTTCTCCTTTGTCGTCAAGCGGCTCTTTGGTAACCAACCCGGTGCGATCATTCCGGTGATTCAGAACACCTGTTATCCGCCGAATCAGGTGACGCCGCGTCGCTGCTATCAGCTGGGTCAACACATTGCGGCAGCAATTGAGGCATGGGACGAAGACCTCACCGTGGCGATCATCGCCTCGGGAGGTCTAAGCCACTTCATCGTCGATGAAGAGATCGATCGGACACTGCTTACGGCGCTTGCCGCTCGCGATGGGGAGACCATCAGAGCGCTCCCACGAAATCGCCTCTACTCGGCAACCTCTGAGTCGATGAACTGGATGACACTTGGCGGCGCTTTAGAGCGGAGTCCGCTCTCGATGCAGTTGCTCGATTATGTACCGGTCTACCGCACGCCAGCGGGTACTGGCGGTGGATGGGCCTTCGCGAAATGGTGCGAGTGAGTTTCCCCATGGAGACGCTGAGGCGTCACTTTGGGGCGCAACTCTGATGGACGGGCTCCTCTATGTGGTCTCCGAACCCGGCCCGCTTGCACTGGAGGAATTTCACGATTGGTATGACCATGAACATGGTCCCGCCCGTGTGGCTCTAGATGGAGTCGCCTATGGCGATCGATATCGTGCGATAGATAACCGTACGCCGTCATGGCTTGCGCTCTATGGACTCGATCTTGACGTGCTCGCAACCGATGAGTACCTCCGACTCATCCGCTACCGAAGTGCCCGCGAGGAACATGTTCTTGCGACAGTCGACACTTTGGATCGACGCGTCTATGAGACCTCTGCCAGCTACGGTGCGGTCGATCTTGGCGCCCCAGCTCCCTGTCTTATTGCCGTCGCGATGGAGGCCGGCGAGGGAGGCGACGCGGCGATCGACCAGTGGTACCAAGAGGAACACATCGCTGCGCTACAGGCGGTGCCGGGGTGGTTGAGTTCATATCGTTACCGTCTCGTAGAGGGGGAAGGATTGACGCATTTGGCGGTGCATCGGTGGGAGGGTCCAGAATCACTCGCTTCCCCTGAATTTCACGCGGCGACGAGTACTCCGTGGCGCGAGCGCATCTTTGCCTCACTCTCTGCACATGAACGTCGCGTATTCGGTTATTGGTCCAGCTTCTCGGTTGATGAGAGCTCGTTCCTGTCCGACCAGCAGAGCCAGGCGCAGTAACGGTCGTCAACGTCCACAGAACCACCAATCCAGCGACCGAGGTGGCCGACTGCTAAGAGGTCGATTACCTCGAGTCGAGAGGGCTCATAACGCAGAGCATCACCGAGCGCCTTTGCCAGCGCCTCCTTGCACGACCAGAGGTGAGAGAGCAGCACACCCTCATCTCCCTCATGTGCAGCGAGTCGAACCTCGATTAACTCTCGCGGAGTACAGATCGTGGTAGCGAAGGCAAGGTCATGGGGTTGTAGGCGCTCGATATCCACGCCGACCGCATCGTGCCAGCTTGCCAACATGGCATAGGGGTAGGCGTAGGAGCGTGAATGATGGGAGAGCGGAGTATCGCGAGTCTGCTGACGGACGTAGTCGCGTAGGCCAGCATCATCAAGTGCGAGGGCGCGTGCGTCATAGGCGCGACAGAGTGGAGCGGAGCGACCGTCCGTGGCAGGCACCCTCGCGAACGAAAGAGGAGATCCCATAGTGGCCGAGTGTTTACTCGTGCACCACAGGGACACCGTGCCATCGGCTCCGGGCAGGAATACGCTCGCCGCGCAACACCAGTGATCGCGGCCCGATAACACTTCCGGCCCCGAGATGAGTGTCGAGAAGGACAGCACTTTCGGACCCGACAGTGACACCCGCATCCAGAACCGACGGTCCTGTGCGGAAGAGGCGATCATGCACGAGGTGTGTCTGCACACAGCCATGATGGTTCATGACTACATCGTCGCCCAACGTTACGAGGTCGTATTCGGTCAACGCGATCGATTCAAACCAAAGTCGCTTACCAACACGAGCTCCCATCGCTCGGAAATACAACGCGATAAGTGGAGTGCCAAGGGCGTGGTTGAGTAACCATTGACCGGCGAGCTGCTCTTGAAACGAGTTCATGATTTCGTCCCGCCAGACAAAGAATGACCAGAGCGGGAACTCGCCGGTCCGGTAGCGGCCGATAACGGTCCACTTTGCCACGACGGTAATAAGCGTTGCGAGAATTCCCGTAGCAAGAAACACCAGCGGCGCAAGGAGGAGAAAACCGATGACACCTCCCGGAGCCCGGAGGTGCTCCATGACGTTGAACATGAGATCACCAAGAAGTAATGAGATGGTCATGGGGGCCACTATCCGCACCGTCTCCGTGAGCGCCCGCCCTACTTTGAGTCGAAGTGGTGGCGAGATGGTCCGCTGTGGGTCTACCTCTGTCTTTTGGCGTGGAAGTTCCATCGGTGGCGCACCAAGCCATGTACTGCCATCCGGGGCACTTATTGGAGAGTTCGACATAACGCCGATAAGGCAATCATCGCCAAGCCGGGTTCTCGGCAGTAGAAATGCACCGTTTCCAAGGAAGGTGCGGTTTCCGATAGATACCTGGGTGATCTCCAACTGGTCGTGTCGACGAGTGACGTTGTCCATCGCGGCGAGATCGGCGAGGAAACAGGTGTCACCAAGCGAGGTAAAGCGGTTCAGGCCGATCGCGGTTGATACTTCGGTGTTGGCACCGACTGGAACTCCCAATGCGCGCAACCAAAACTTTGTAAGCATCGAGGCGTAGAGCGGGAAGAGTATGGTGCGCGCAAGATCCTGGACTCCCTCGGTAAGCCAGAGCGCGACGTCGGCGCCGCCTCCCCTGTGATGGGTACCGAGAGTGACCCATCGAGCAGCGGAACGCACGATGAGGATCGAAAGTAGCGCGAAGGTGCACATATACGTAATGGCAAGTAGCGGTGCTGTGCGAACGGAGAAGAGGACCAGTTGATTGAGATGATAGGGAGACCCAAAGAACCGAAGTATCAGCAGATCGGTCAGCCCGGCAAGGATCGGCAGCAGCGCCAAGATCCCAAGTCCAAATCCAAAGCGAAGGCGCCCGCTGATATCTCCGATAGCTCCAGTCGGTGATGGAACTATCTCTGGTGACAGCTTTGCGAGGAGGCGACCCGGTGATCCGCCCCAATGCTCGTGAGTGCCCGCGTTCTCCGCGAGGAGCGTGCCAACATCAAGGATGCTTCCGGCACCGATAGTTACTCCTGGTGTCAGCGTTGCACCCATAGAGATCTGAACGCCATCCCCAATGCTGGTCTCCCTGAGGTGCACAAAGGGCCCTTCTACCACCCAGCTACGCAAGATGACGTTGCTCTCGATGGTGACGTCGCTTCCAATACGGAGGAGGTCAGTTGGCGAAGGAAGCGTGTAGAGCGTGACGTTTCGCCCGACCTTGACACCCATATATCTCGCATAGCGCGCCGCCCACGGGGTGCCGGCAATCTGTCCAAGATGGAGTGAATCAAAGAGCTGTTGCAAGAACAGAAGACGTACGGCAAACCAGGAGTACCGGGAATAGATGCCAGGCCGAAGGTCGAAGAGCAACACGCGTCGCAGTACTGCAAGAATCACAACTCTCCCTGGAGCACTTGCAGTGAAAAGCCAGATGCCGGCAATGGCGGGCCATCCCACGCGTACGCCGACATTTGCCCATTGGTTGTAGGCGAGGAGGGCCGTAATCCAGGGAAGCGAGGTGATAGCAATACCGATGGCGACACCAAGAATTTGGAGAGTCTGTGCGACCATTGGTCGTAGGCCTCGAGGAGGCGCAACCGTATCCAGATCCTGTTGGGGTGAGGCACCGCCGAGGATCTTTAGGCGTGCGGTGAACTGGGCAAGGGTGCGGTAGTTGTATACATCGAGAACGGCCAACGATGGGTAAGAGTCACGAAGTTCGGAGACCAGCTGCGCCGCGGAGATAGAGCTTCCGCCTAGGTGAAAAAAGTCACTCGAATGCGAGAGCGCTGCCGCTCCCAGGTGCTGTTTCCACGCACTCGCTACGGTGCGCTCGAGTTCGTTGAATTCGCGTGCTGTCGCGTCATCGTCATCAAAGGGTCCTTCAGGGAGCGGCCACGGGAGTTGCTTGCGGTCGATCTTTCCGGCATGGGTGCGAGGCATCTCTTCGATCGTCGCAATTCGTATTGGCACACCGGCCTCAAGTCGCCGTGCAAGTTGCTCGGCGACTCTGTCATGCTCCACCTCGCCGACGATGTAGCAGACGAGGATGGCGCTGCCGCTGGGTGTTACCTTTACGGTGCTCGCACCGAGGCGAACGCCCGGGACGCTTGCGAGTACCGCATCGACCTCACCGAGCTCAACTCGTCGACCGCCAATCTTGATCTGATCGTCACGTCGTCCGATATAGACGATCTCATCATTTCGACGCGCTACGAGATCGCCCGAGCGATAGGCCCGCGACCAGCCGAGTGAGGGCAACGGTGCAAAGCGTATGCGATCCATCTCTGCATCAAGGTAGCGACCAAGTCCCAGACCGCCGATGACGAGCTCACCGACCTCGCCATCGCGGACCTCCTCGCCACGTTCGTTAATTATTGCGACCGTCCATCCGTTGAGCGGAGAACCGATGCCAAAGGGAACGCCAGGCCTCACGCGTGTCGCGGTAGTGACGACCGTCGCCTCTGTCGGGCCATAGGTGTTCCAGAGTTCACGTCCCTCCGCGAGGCGCCATGCGAGGTCCTCCGAGAGTGCCTCACCACCCAAGATGAGAAGGCGGACGCCAGTGAGGTCGGTCGAGGACCAAAAGGCGGCAAGTGTGGGAACAGTCGAAACCACCGTGATGTGGTGGCGGTGAAACCATTCGACGAGATCCGCGGCGGCGCGGACCGTCGCCCGCGGGCAGGCAACGAGCGTCGCGCCCGAACTCCAAGCACTCCACATCTCTTCGCAGCTCGCATCAAAGGCGACGCTCAGGCCGGCAAAGACACGATCCTTTGGAAGGATCGTCCAGAGTGCCTGCTCTGCATGGATAAAGGCGCTG
This sequence comes from uncultured Acidimicrobiaceae bacterium, assembly GCA_903845085.1. Lineage (GTDB taxonomy): Bacteria > Actinomycetota > Acidimicrobiia > Acidimicrobiales > Bog-793 > CAIVND01. The sequence continues at coordinate 3,603 of CAIMWD010000114.1, read as the reverse complement.
GCAGATCGATGTGAGGTGGCGACTCCCTTTGGCGTACCGGTCGATCCTGAGGTGAAGATGATCCAACAATCGTCCTCGGGCTGAGGCGTGCCAAGGTGCCAGCTGCCCCCGCTGCGTACCTTTATGTCAAGGCCAGCTCCAAGGATCGCGCCTACCTGAGACTCCTCCCAGATCAGTTGCTTGCGCTGGTCATCTGACTCATTCTCAACGGGGACGTACGCGGCGCCACTTCTCAATATGCCAAGTATCGCGACATAGAGATCTGCAGTACCGCTGGGAATATCCACGCCAACCCGATCCCCACGTCTAAGACCAAGGTCCCCAAGGCGATCGGCGAGCATGGCTGCCGCTCGATCGAGCTCTTGATAGGTGAATCGCTCGACGTCCGTTTCCAGCGCAATTGCGGCAGGGTTACGGGTTGCAGCAAGGTGAAAGATATCGACGAGCGTGTCGGTAGTTAACGCGGTCGTAAGCGTCATCCTCTCCCTTAAACAGATGCGTGCCCCTGTGTGCACAAACACTAGATCAGGGAGCGTAACGACCAAACTTTCGAAATTTCTGTCAATTTGGGAGGGGTCGTGACCCATTGCTAACACAGTTTTGTTGCCAGTCCAGACCGTGTTCGGGTGTGTGGACAAAGGTGGCCGGGGGTCATGTTGTCAAAGCGATCAAATAGGTAGGGTGAGGAGATGATTGCCGCTTCGCTCGCCTCCTTTGCCAAGAACCTGCAGCCAACGGAAGCGGACCTGCAGCTCGCTGACCGATCGCTCCTTGACACGCTGGCCGTAATGTTCGCAGCGCGGACACATCCACTTGCTCGGCGAATGAGCGAGGAGTCAGCGGCGGTCAGATTAGGCGTGCTCGGTCACGTCCTCGACTTTGACGATCTGCATATGAACTCCACCACGCATATCAGTGTGGTGACGGTTGCAGCGACACTGCTTGCCGGCGGCGACGCCACGGCCTATCTGGCGGGAGCGGGCGTTATGGCACGACTCGGTGCCGCGCTCGGATGGCCCCATTACGCGCGCGGGTGGCACGCGACCTGTACTGCAGGCGCATCGGCAGCCGCGGCAAGTGCAGCTCGTGCCTGGGGTTTGAGTGAGGAGAGGACGGCCACCGCGATTGCGCTGGCGATTCCCGCCTCAGGGGGCGTTCAGCGCGCCTTTGGCACCGATGCAAAGTCGATCCAGGTAGGTTTCGCGATCGAGGCAGGACTGCGGGCGGCACGACTCGCGAGCAAGGGGGTAACCGCAGATCTCCGTGCCGTCGATGCCTGGTTTGATCTGGTTGGAGGTACCTCTTCGGCGCTCGTGACCGATGAACCGAATTTGCCGGCGATTCCTGAGGGACTTGCCATCAAACTGTTCCCCTGTTGCTATGCGATGCAGCGACCTATCGTCACGATGCAAAGGGCGCTGGATGAGCTCTGCGGTGCTGCAGCGAAGATCCATCGAATTCGCATCGTGACGCCGGAGGCGACCGTCGTGCCGCTCATTCACCACCGACCGACATCCGCCCTCGAGGGAAAGTTCAGCCTTGAGTATGCCCTTGCCGCAGCCGCACTTGACTCCTATCCAGGCTTCGCGAGCTTTAGCGACGACGCAGTCAACCGCCCAGCAGCACAGCGGTTGATAGAGCGTGTCGAGATTGAGCTCATCCCTGGTGGCAGTGATCTTCTCGCGGGATCGTGCGCGGTAGAGGTGTCGCTCGATGATGGCAGCGTGAGAGCAGCGACGGTCACGCTTCCCCCAGGGGCGCCACTTGGTCCGCCCGTTGAGCAGATACTTGCGCAAAAGGTCGTTGACTGTACGGGATCTGACCATTCACAGGTCATTGCGGCCGGTTGGGCTGAGGCAGGTCGGCTCTGTCGCAACGAGCTTTTGTCCCCTGGAGCCCACACGCCATGAGCGAGCTTCCACTCACGGGGATCACCGTTGTCAGTCTGGAGCAGGCAGTTGCAGCGCCCTACGCGACGCGTCAACTTGCCGATCTCGGGGCTCGCGTGATCAAAGTGGAGCGGCCCGGCACTGGCGATTTCGCCCGCGGTTATGACCGGTCGGTACAGGGCCTTGCGAGTTATTTCGTATGGATAAACAGGTCAAAGGAGTCGATAGCGCTCGATCTCAAAGATCCTGAGGCAAGAGCGATCTGTGCCCAATTGGTTGCGGGTGCGGACATCTTCGTAGAGAACCTCGCTCCTGGCGCCGCAACCCGGCTCGGACTTGGAGCAGAGGAGTTACGAGCGCTCTACCCCTCGCTCATCATCTGCAATATCTCGGGGTATGGGGAGGATGGGCCGTGGGCCGACCGCAAGGCCTACGACCTTCTCGTGCAGGCGGAGACAGGTCTCGTCTCCATCACCGGCACTCCAGAGAGCCCAGCCAAAGTTGGGCTCTCCATCGCCGACGTTGCCGCAGGAATGTTCGCTTACTCGGGCATTCTTGCCGCTCTCTTTCGTCGAACGCGCACTGGCGAGGGATCTGTCCTCGATATTTCGCTCTTCGAATCGCTCACTGAGTGGATGGCGCAGCCCTCGTACTACACCACCTACGGTGGCCAATCGCTAGAGCGGCTGGGAGTAGAGCATGCGACCGTTGCGCCGTACGCACGGTTTATGACGGCCGATGGGAAAAGTTTGGTCCTCGCAGTACAGAATGAGCGTGAATGGGCTCGCTTTTGCGAGGAGCTATTGGGTGACGGCGCACTCGCGCGTGATCCGCGGTTCAGTTCGAATACAGAACGCGTTGCAAACCGTGCGCCGCTCAATGAGATGATCTCGCAGCGGCTCGCACAGATGAATGTCGATGAGGCGATCCGGCGTCTCGATGCGGCGGGAATTGCTACTGCGCGGGTAAATACCGTGGCTCAGGCTGCAGAGCACGGGGTGCTCATCGGTCGCAACCGCTATCGCGAGGTCGCAACCCCTAACGGCACCATCCGAGCACTGGTGCCGCCGGCGCTTCCGGTCGACCTCACCCCTCGCATGGACCCCGTTCCGGCGCTTGGTGAACACACGTCGGCGATCCTTCATGAACTTGGCATCTCGTCACGTGACTGTGCAGAACTTGCCAGGAGAGGCGCAATCGGTTTGGCCTAGGTCCTCGCGGTAGGCGAGGATAGGGGACGGTCAGGGCATGACAGGGGCGGGGTAGGGGAGCAGTTGTGGAGAAACTGAGCGAGGACGAAGCAGCGTTCGTTACGCGTGTGGCACGGTTTGTTGACGACACGGTCACGCCTGTGGCACGTGAGCTTGAACATGAGAATCGTTATCCCGGAGAGCTCATCGAAGAGATGCGTGCAATGGGAATCTTCGGACTAATTATTCCAAAGGCCTACGGCGGCCTTGGATTCCAGATGACCACCTTCGCAATGGTGACAGAGGAGATATCGCGCGGGTGGATGTCGCTCGCTGGCGCCTTCGGAGGTCATTCCGTGGTTGCTCGACTCCTGACAGAATTTGGAACTGAGGAGCAACGTGCACGCTTTCTCCCACTCATGGCAACGGGCGAACTTCGCGCCACTATGGCACTCACTGAACCGGGTGGTGGCTCTGACCTTCAGGCGCTCACGACGATCGCAGACCACCAAGGGGAGGGGTAC
>CAIMWD010000113.1 GCA_903845085.1 uncultured Acidimicrobiaceae bacterium | reverse complement strand
TTGACTTCAAGGGCACCGATGCCAGCATCGAGTTGAAAGAGAAGGAGAACGAGATAGAGCTCCATGCACCGACCGATGACCGCCTCAAGGCGCTCGTACAGGTGCTGGAGGAGAAGCTGGTACGTCGCCAGGTCTCTCTCAAATCAATCAGCTACAAAAAGGCAGAGGAGGCCTCACGGGGCACTCTCCGACAGACCGTCGAGCTCAAGGCCGGAATTGACCAGGAGAAGGCGAAGGAGCTGAACCGGGCGATAAAGGAACTCCCCCTCAAGGGCATCAACTCACAGACCCAGGGCGACCAGATCCGCGTCATCGGCAAAAAGCGTGACGACCTACAGGGTGTAATCAACGCATTGAAAGAGGCGGATTATGGCATTCCGCTGCAGTTTGGCAACTTCCGCGACTGACACGAGTTCACTGACACGCCGGCGCTGAGCGACGCAGGCCGCGAACGCTCCCTCGCGAGGATTTGGGACTACCCCGTAACGAGAGATGCTCTTCGCGCATCTACCCGTGCTCGAACAGCCTCCCCCAGATGAGCAGAGGGTGCGATGAGGCCCCTCCCCCACACGCGGTGATCGATCGGCCGCTGTTAACGCGGCCGTTGGGAGGCGGACCGAATTAACGAAAGAGCAGCGTCGCGGCCCGCGCAAAGTTAATCAGCGGAAGCGGATAGATACCAAAGATGACCGTCGCCGCCGCACAGGCCATGATGCCCGACCAAACCCAGCGCGAGAGAACGATGGGATGCTGCTCAGGAGTACCCACCGCATCTTCGGTCTCGGAACCGGAGAACATGACGAGTACAACTCGGAGGTAGAAGAAGACGGCAACCGCCGCACTCAACATTGCGATCACAGCGATCGCGTAGGAGTGTGCCGCTACCGCCGCACTCACTACATAGAATTTGGCAAGGAATCCAGTCGTAAAGGGCGCTCCTGCTTGGGCGAGCAGGAAGATAGCAAAGAAGACGGCGAGTACCGGCGAACGACGTCCAAGGCCACGGAAGGCATCGATCTCCGCGCTGCCGCTGTTGGCCTTTGCGACGACGGTCACGATGCCAAAGCTCGCGAGCACGATGAAGCTGTAGGCAAAGAGGTAATAGAGCGAACTCGCTACACCGCGCGAGCTCAGCGCGATGAGGCCCATGAGGATGAATCCAGCGTGGTTAATGGAGCTATAGGCCAGCATGCGCTTGATGTTGCGCTGACTAAGCGCGATCACCGCTCCCGCTATGAGGCTGAGCGCACAGAGAACCCACACGACCGGCTCCCAGATCGACGAGAGGGTTGGGAGTGCGCTGACAAAGACTCGAAGAAAGGCAGCAAATCCGCCGACCTTTGCGATCGCGGCCATAAAGCCAACCACGCCATCGGGAGAACCCTCGTAGACATCGGGGCTCCACATATGAAAGGGCACTGCGGCGATCTTGAAGGCGAAGCCGACAAGTAGCAGCGCGGCTCCGGCGTAGAGCGTCCCCGGCGTGGCAATTACATTGCGCGAGAGGAAGGCAGCGATATCGGCAAGGTTGGTCGAGCCGGTCGCGCCATAGGTCAGCGCGATGCCATAGACAAAGATCGCCGAGGAGAAAGCTCCAAGGAGGAAGTACTTCATCGACGCCTCGCCTGAGGTCGCTCGACGTGCATTCAATCCAGCGATCACATAGAGCGGTATGGAGAGGATCTCCAACGCTAAGAAGACAAGGATGAGATCGTTCGCAGCGCCCATCAACATCGCGCCTGCGCCCGCGATGAGCGCGAGGATGAAGTATTCCGCGCCCTCAATACCCTCGTCGTGAAGGTAGTCAGCGGCAAAGGCCGGAGCGACGATCAGGATCGCCGAGACCAAGACCAAGAAAAAGACGGAGAATCCATCGACATCGACCGCCTGTGCGACCGCCTGAAAGGCGCCATGTGCCGCTACGTCATGCCAGAGCACTAATGAGGAGACCAGCGAGGCGGTCCCGATGACCTGGGTGAGTCCCGCATAGGTCTTCGTCGAAAAATCGCGGGGAATGACCGCAACGAGTCCGAGAAGAACAAGCATGCCGCCGAGCATGATGAGCTCAGGGAGGATCGCCGTGTAGTTAATCGTCGGAAGGATGATGGTGGTGGCGAGCATCGCGATCACTTTCCCAACTTAAGAGAGACCGAGGAGTGGTAGGCCGCGCTGGGTGTTGCGTGGTCGATCTGTAGTACGTGCGTGACAAGCTGGTTCACGCTCGGCTCGATCCGGTCAAGGACTGGTTTGGGGTAGACACCAAGGAACACAATCAAAACGACGATCGGCACGAGCACCAAACGCTCGCGAGGGGAGATCTCCGGAAAGGCTGCGGCTCGCTCGTCTTCCGTTACCTTGCCATGGAAGACCTGCTGATAGGCCCAGAGCATGTAGACCGCGGAGATCACCACTCCGGTTACGGCGACGACTGCCCACCAGCGGTGTGCAGTGAAAGTACCCGAGAGAATAAGGAACTCACCGATAAATCCGTTCAGTCCGGGGAGACCAATTGAGGCGAGCATGACGACGGTAAATATTCCTGCCATGACAGGAGCGAGGTTCTGGAGGCCCCGCAGTCTGGAGACCTCGAAGGTCTTGCGACGGCGATAGATCATCGCCACCAAGAGGAAGAGGGCTGCGGTGTAAAGACCGTGGTTGACCATCTGTAAAACGGCGCCACTCACCGAGGCGCCGGTTAGTGCAAAGGCACCGAGAACGATGAAGCCCATGTGTGAGAGGGAGGAGTAGGCAACCAAACGCTTCAAATTGCGCTGTCGCGCCGCGACCATCCCTCCGTAGATGATGCCGATGACCCCGAGGGTCAGAAAGATCGGCGCAAGCATCGTCGTCGCGTGAGGGAAGAAGCCGAGGTCGAAACGGATAATTCCATAGGTGCCCAACTTTGCCATCACGCCACCGAGGATGATCGAGCCAGAGGCTGGCGCCTCTGCGTAGGCATCTGGTGACCACGTATGAAATGGCCAGATCGGTGCCTTCACCGCGAACGCAAACGTGAACGCGAGAAAGAGCAGCACGCCCTCGGTACCGGAGAGACGCGTCATCTCGAGCTGAGGAATGCTAAACGTCAGCACTCCTGTCTGCGCCTGATGAAGAAAAGCAAGAGCGATCGCACCGACGAGGAGCACCGCAGAGCCAACGAAGGTGTAGATAAAAAATCGCATCGCCGCGCGGTTGCGACCCTCGTGGCCCCAGCTTGCGATGAGGAAGTACACCGGGATCAGGGTGAGCTCAAAGAAGAGGAAGAAGAGCATGAGGTCAAGCGAGACGAAACTTCCGAGGCATCCTGTCTCGAGAAGAAGCATCCAGGTGGAGTAGGCCTTCACGTTGCGCGATGGCGCAACCCCATAGAGCGCGAGCGGAAAGAGTACCGCCGTAAGCGCTACCAAAAAGAGCGAGATGCCGTCCACCCCGATGGACCAAGAGATACCAAGTCCCGGCGCCCACTCGTGTGTCGAGGTCATCTGATAGCCAGCAAGTTTGGTGGAGAACTGGTCGATCACCGCAGCGGTGATACCAAGTACCGCGAGCGAGGAGAGGTAGGTGATGCTTCGGATCAGACGGACAAGATCCTTTGGCAGCGCCACTACAAGAACCGCGCCGATGATCGGTGCCAGGATCAGCCATGTGAGATAGGGAAAGGCATGCTGGGAGGCAAGCGAGCCGGTCACGATCGCGGGAATTGCGGGAAGAGAGACTGGCATCACAATCCTGACCGAACCATGAAATAGGCAACTATAAGAACGAGAGCACTAACGATCACCAACGCGTAGGAGCGCACATAGCCGGTCTGGATTCGGCGGAGCCGCTGGCCGGAAAGGCGAAATGCACCCGCAACACCGTTTACCGCGGCATCGATCACCCTTGGCTCCACCACGGTGGCCGAGAAGGCCGCGAGAGCGGTGGAGGGCCGCGCGATCAGACGATCGATAGCGCTATCGATAAACCAGGCCATGTAGAGGAAGCGAGGCTCCAGTACAGAGCGATCGACGACGTTTCTCCATAGCGAGTAGGCGATCGCCACGCCCGCTAGTGCAAAGACGCCGTCGGCGACACCAAAGAACCAGAGTTGAGCTGTTGAGTCTGTGTTGTGAAGGAGACTTGCTCCCACGACCGGCGCAAGCCAAGAGTCGAGAAAGGCCAGCTTCGATCCAAAGGGAAGGTTTAAGAGGCCGCCAAAGGTCGCAAGAACCGAGAGCACAATAAGCGGGGCGCTCATCTTCCAACCTGCATCGTGCGGGTGGATCGCCTCACTCCCCTCACTCTTCCAGCGACGCTCGCCGAGGAAGACGAGAAGGTACTGGCGGCCCATGTAGTAGGCGGTCAGGATTGCCGTGAGTGCACCGACAGCCCAGAGCGCCGGACTGACGACCCATGCGTTAGAGAGCACATCCCCCTTCGCCCAGAAGCCGGAGAAGGGAGGAACACCGGCGATTGAGAGCCATCCGATAAAGAATGTCAATGAGGTAAGTGGCATCACCTTGCAGAGCGCACCCATCTTCTTGATGTCCTGCTCCTCGTGCATCGCGTGGATCACTGATCCAGAGCCAAGGAAGAGCAGCGCTTTGTAGAAAGCGTGGGTCAACATCAGAAAGACTGCAGCGTCGTAGGCCCCGCATCCGACAGCGAGAAACATGTAGCCAAGCTGGGAGACCGTTGAATAGGCGAGAACCTTCTTGATATCGGTCTGCGCGCAGCCGGTGGTAGCAGCAATAAACGCGGTTGCGGCCCCAATCCAGGCGATCACATGTCCGGCATCGGGAGCAAGATGGAGGATGGGGCTCACCCGACACATCAGATACACGCCAGCGGTCACCATGGTCGCGGCATGGATCAGCGCAGACACAGGAGTTGGACCCTCCATCGCATCGGCCAGCCACGGAAAGAGCGGTAGCTGTGCCGACTTTCCTGCTGCACCCACAAAGAGTAGGAGTGAGACCGCGATGAGTTCGCCCTTTGAAAGCGAGGAGAGGCGCGAGAAGATTGTTGTGAAGGTGAGGCTGTGGGTGCGTTCAATCAGCAAGAAGAGTGCGAGAAGGAAGCCTGCATCGCCGATGCGGTTGTAGATCATCGCCTTCTTGCCGGCACTCGCCGCACTGTCACGGGTGAACCAGAATGCGATAAGGAAGTATGAACAGACGCCGACTCCCTCCCAACCGAGGAAGGTAATCAGGAGGTTCTCACCCAGAACCAACATCAGCATGGAGAAAACGAAGAGGTTCAGATAGACAAAGAACTTTGGAAAAGCCTCATCATGCTCCATGTATCCAATCGAATAGAGATGGATCATCGAGCCGATTCCGGTAATGAACGAGGCCATCGTCAACGAGAGTGGATCGACCTGAATTCCGGCACCGATGCTCAACGATCCGGAGGAGAACCACGTGAACCAGTTCTGCACATAGAGCCTCGAATCCGCCGGCATAGAGGCGACCTTCGCGAGCACGATAATCGTCACGATAAAACTCGCGAAGACCATCGCCGTCGCGATCCAACCGGCTGCGGGATTTCCGATTCGCTTGCCAACGGGGGCAAGGATCGCGAATCCCACGAGTGGGAAGAGTGGAATCAAAAAGGCGAAATGAAGCACGGGTATCGATCTAACCCTTCAAAAGGTGCTGGTCATCGGCGGTTGCACCGATCCGGCGACGGTAGATGGCGACGATGATCGCAAGTCCCACGACCACTTCAGCGGCGGCGACAACGAGGACGAAAAAGACCGATATCTGTCCCCCCACATCGTTAAGTGAGCGAGAGAAGGTGACAAAGGTCAGATTTGCGGCATTGAGCATGAGCTCGATGCACATAAACATCACAAGGATGTTTCGACGCACGAGCATGCCAACCGCGCCGATGGTGAAGAGTACTGCGGCAAGGGTGAGATACCACGAGGGATCGATAGTCATCGCTGTACCTCCTCATGCTCGTTGATGGCACCATCTGCCGGATCCCGATGTCGACGACCCAAAACCACGGCAGCGACTACCGCCACGACGAGCAACGCCGAAGTGACCTCAAAGGGAAGAAGGTAGGTCGTAAAGAGTGAGTTGCCGATCACGTTGATGTTGGCGCCTTGATTGGTGAGCGAGCCCTGTACGGTCGGAGCTCCCGTCGTCCATGTTCGCGACCCGAGGAAGATCACCTCCGCGAGTACACAGAGGCCAACGAAGCCTGCAAAGAGACGCTGACCATGGAAGGTGTCAGCGAAAACCGCCTCTCTCCGATCGACACCAAGCAACATGATGACGAAGAGAAAGAGGACGACGACGGCGCCGGTATAGACAATTACCTGTACTGCAGCCAGAAATTGCGCGTCCTGCTCAACGAAGAGCACCGCGATCCCAAAGAGCGTCATGACCAGCATGAGCGCTGAATGCACCGGATTCTTCATCAGCACCACACCTAACGCACCCGACACGACGATCACCGCGGCGATGACGAAGGTGATCGAGTCGGGCAGCGCTGCAGCCGCGAGGAGCGACATCAACGGACCCTCCCGCCAAAGCGAACGGGGATCTTGTTACGGGCAACCTCGCGGATAGAGATGTTTCCGGTCGCAGCATCATCGCGATTACCTGACTGACCACCCTCGGGAGAACGCACGCCGTAACCGAGCTCGGCCGACCACTGGACCTCACCCTCGTAGGCAGCAGCTCCCGAGGGAGAGGTCGCGCGCATCCATGCGCTGGTGTAACGGTCCTCACCCTCGCGCCAGTCCTCCCACGGCATCTGACGGGGGCGACCCTCGTCATCCACAACGAGCTCCTTCTTCGTGTAGATCGCATCGGCGCGCGAGGTAAACGAAAACTCAAAGAGCTTTGACTCCGTGATCGCCTCGGTGGGACAGGCCTCGACGCACATATCGCAGTGAATACAGCGCAGATAATTGATCTCATAGACAAATCCATACCGCTCTCCCGGCGAGACCGGATCATCGGGAGAGTTATCGGCACCGCGAACGTAGATGCAGTCGGCCGGACAAACGGCGGCACACAGCTCGCAGCCAATGCACTTCTCCATGCCGTCCTCGTAACGGTTGAGGACATGTCGGCCGTGCATGCGTGGCGGTTTTGCTCGCTTGTCGCGTGGGTATTGCGTGGTAACTCGTGGTTGCGCAACCTGCTGGAGGCTCTGCTTGAAACCACCAAAGAAATTCAATCGAGCCATCTCAGCCACCGATCCGATCTGATCCTGGTTTCGAAGGGAGCGCGGCGAGCCGTCGCGACCGTGCAACGCTGGACGCGCGATTGAGAACGAGGTAACCCACAATGGAGAGCACCATCATCCCGAGGCCCCAGCCGACGTTGATTAAGACGCCCGCGATGATGAGCATCCAGGCAAGCGAGAGCGGGATGAGTCGCTTCCAGCCCAGCTCCATCAGCTGGTCATAACGCATACGCGGAAGCGCTGCTCGGATCCACACCTGGATGTAGCAGAAGATGCCCACCTTGGCTGCGAACCAGAGAATCGGCCAAAGCCACGTAAGAAAGTGAAAACCAGGTCCGTCGGGTCCACCAAAGAAAAGTGTGACCACCACTGCAGACATGGTGATCGTGTTCATGAACTCCGCAAGGAAAAATAGCGAGAAGCGGATCGAGGAGTACTCGGTGTGAAATCCACCACCGAGCTCCGACTCGCCCTCGGCAAGGTCAAATGGTGGCCGGTTCATCTCCGCGGTAGAGGCGATGAAGAAGATGATGAAGGGAACGATGCCGAGTCGGATGACGTTCCAATCCCATACGTGATTCGCCTGAGACTGCACGATCGCCCGCAGCGATAGCGCGTGCGACTCCAAGATCACGACGATGATAGAGAGACCCATCGCGGCCTCGTAACTGATCATCTGAGCCGAGGCACGGATAGATCCCAGGAGCGGATACTTCGAACCTGAACTCCATCCGGCCAACATCACGCCATAGACCGCAATCGAGGAGAGCGCGAGCAAAAAGAGGATGCCAATAGGTGGATCAGCGACCTGTAGTTCGACCGTGTGGTGCGCGATCGTCACCACTCCACCCACCGGGATGATCGTGAAGACCAAGAAGGCTGGGAGCAGCGAGAGATAGGGGGCGAGAATGAATACCGGGCGATCCGCATTCTCCGGAATGAGGTCCTCTTTAAAGAAGAGCTTGGTGCCGTCAGCCAGGGTCTGGAGCAGTCCAAAGGGCCCCGCGCGGTTCGGTCCGATGCGATCTTGCATTCCCGAGATCGCACGGCGCTCAAACCAGATCATCAACATCACCGAGACCTTGGTGTCCTCGCCGGAGAACTGGATCGTTCGAGCTAAATCCATGTACAGCACAGCAGCCGTTGCCGGTGAAGGCACCTTGGCGAAACCTTGCAGAGCAT
>CAIMWD010000112.1 GCA_903845085.1 uncultured Acidimicrobiaceae bacterium | reverse complement strand
GTATCGGTCCTGCACGTGCACGAGGGCTGGAGGCGATGGTGGTCGCGCGCGTGCACTCGCTTGTCGCACGTGCTGCGCGCGGACGACGTTCTGTTGTTGAGCTGATCGCAATCGATGCAACTGGCCGCCTCGTGATCATCTTTTTCAATCAGCCCTACCGCCGCGATCAGCTGCATGAGGGCGACGAGGTCACCGTCTTTGGCCGGGTGGAGCGGTATCGCGGTCGTGTGCAGATGACCAATCCAATAGTGGATCTCGTCGGCGATCAGACCGGTGCCATTATCCCGATCTACCCCCAGTCGCAAAAGGCAGGCGTCACCTCGCGTGAGCTCCATCGCTATCTCACCGAGGCGCTTCGCCGCGCAGGTCATTTTGCCGACCCTCTCTCGACAGCGCTGCGTGCGGAACTCGGTCTCGTCGATCGAACCACTGCGATGAATGCGATCCACCTACCCGATGAGATGGACGCGGTCGCGCGGGCGCGCCGCCGGCTGGCCTTTGAGGAGCTCCTGCGCCTTCAGATCGTGCTCGTCGCGAGAAAGCGTGCTCGCGCGTTCGCCGCACGAGGAATTGCGCACCGGATCGCTTCGGCGCTCGGCGAGATGGATCTGGTTGAGGCCTTTCTCACGCGGCTTCCCTTTCCGATTACGGGTGCGCAGCAACGCGCCATCGCCGCCATCGCCGCGGATCTCGCCTCGGCCCAACCGATGCACCGCCTGCTCCAAGGGGACGTCGGATCGGGCAAGACAGTGGTCGCACTCGCCACGCTGCTCTATGGCATCCAGGGAGGCCCTCAGGGCGCACTCATGGTTCCCACGGAGGTCCTTGCCGAACAGCACGTTGCCGCGACCAGAGCACTGCTCAGTGGCCTCCACGTGGGAGATCCAGGGCGGCTCACCCAACGACGCGAGCTCGTCGTGGCCCTACTCACCAGCGAGATCACCGGTTCGGAGCGAGATCGGGTCTATGAGGGTCTGCGTGAGGGAACGATCGATCTCGTGGTGGGCACGCACGCCCTGCTCTCCGCTGAGGTGCGCTTCTCCTCACTCGGAGTGGTCGTGATCGATGAGCAACACCGCTTCGGTGTCGATCAGCGCGCCCTTTTGCGCGAGCGAGCTTCGCTGCAGGGTGGTCATGACCCAGACCTTCTCGTCATGACCGCGACACCAATTCCTCGGACCGCCGCGATGACGGTCTATGGGGATCTTGACTACAGCGAACTCGATGAGATGCCCCCCGGGCGCACACCGATCCGTACCCGATGGGTGAGTGAGGAGAGCGACGAACCGCGTGTCTGGTCGCGGGTACGAGCAGAGGTCGCCCGCGGCGCGCAGGCGTTCGTCGTCTGTGCTCGGGTCCACCCCGACGAGAGCGAGGGGGAGAGTGGCGTCGCCGATCCGGAGGGGCCAGATCTGGAGGGACTCGTCTATCTCCACGAGGAGGGCGAGGCAGAGCCTCGGCTCTTTGGCACGAGCGAGAGTGCAACTCCCAAGCGCCGTGCCCGTTCGGCGATCGAGGAGTTCGACCGCCTGCGTGATGGTGAACTCGCCGGGCTGCGGGTGGGGCTCTTGCATGGACAGATGCGCGCCGATGACAAAGAGCGGGTGATGACCGATCTGCGGGAGGGTTTTCTCGATGTACTCGTTGCGACGACGGTGATCGAGGTGGGAGTTGACATTCCGCGGGCAACGGTCATGGTAATTGCGGACGCAGATCGATTTGGCATCGCGCAGCTCCACCAGCTCCGTGGTCGCGTGGGACGCGGTGGCGGGGAGGCCTTTTGCTACCTCCTCGGCTATGAGGTTGGCGAGCAGGCGCGCGCGCGCCTCTCCGCGATGGTGGCAACGACAGATGGTTTTGCACTCGCAGAGGTCGACCTCGAACTGCGGGGTGAGGGCACGCTGCTGGCGAACCGACAGCGAGGTCGTAATGACCTCCGGCTCGCCTCGTTGCGACACGATCGTGAGCTCGTGACGCTCGCGAGAGGGGTCGCGGTCGAGATGATTGAGGATGATCCAACGCTCTCACAGCACGAGTTGCTTGCGGAGGAGCTGCCACTCTTCGTCGACGAGGAGGGCGCTCAATATCTCGCTCGCAGCTAAAACAGCCCCCCTGCTTTTGGTGATTTTGGTTTGCTTTGGCGAGCAGTGATCGCTTCGGTGGCTAGCGTGAAGGCGTGCGTGTAGTCGGTGGAGAGGCGAGAGGTCGACGGTTTCTTGCCCCAGAGGTTGCCTCCGTCCGTCCTACCTCGGATCGCGTGCGCGAGGCGATCTTTGACGTCCTTTCCTCTCTCGGCGCCCCCGCAGAGTATGCCGTACTCGACCTCTTCGCAGGCTCGGGGGCGCTCGGCATAGAGGCGCTCTCGCGTGGAGCAGAGCGTGTCATCTTCGTCGACCAAGATCGCCGCGTTACAAAACAGATCCGCGAGAACCTCACCGCGGTAAAACTCGCAGCCACCGGGAGGACCGAGATCGTCCAAAGCGACGCGATCGCTTACTGCCGGAGTCGCCAGAGCGTGCTCGAAGAGATCGATCTCACACTCTGTGACCCGCCATACGACTACCTCAGTTGGGCAAAGTTGCTGCGGGTCATGCCGGGCGAGATCGTTGTCCTCGAGAGCAACCGCTCGATAGAGCTACCTGAACACCTCGTGCTCCACCGTGAATACCGATACGGCGGTACGCTCGTGACCGTGGCACATCGCCGAGAGGGCATGGCACCGCTGTTCCCGACGGAGTTGGATGAGGAGGTTTTGTAGTGACCGCCGCCATCTTTCCCGGATCTTTCGATCCTCTCCACAATGGCCATGTGGAGGTCGTCGAGCGAGCGCACAAGCTCTTTGACCGAGTGATCGTTGCCGTACTGCGTAACACGCAAAAGGGCGATCCACTCTTCCCCAACGAGCTGCGTGAGACGCTCATCAAGGAGTGCTTCGCGCACCTCCCAAACGTGGAGGTCGTGACGATGCAGACGCTCGTCGTTGAGGTAGCAAAGCAGGTCGGCGCGGACGTCATCATCCGCGGCCTGCGCGCCGTCTCTGACTTTGAGAATGAGCTGCAGATGGCGCAGATGAATCAGCAGCTGTCGGGTATCGAGACCCTCTTCATTCCGACGGGATCGACGCACTCGTTTATCAGTTCTCGACTGATCCGCGAGATCGCGTCCTTCGGCGGTAACGTCGGACCCTTTGTCCCCGACCCCGTACTTCGAGAGATGAAGGAACGCTTCCGTGACTGATTTCTACAATGAGCATGTCCGCCCAGAGGCGGCGATGGATTTCGCAGAGCTCATCGATGAACTGCTTCTCATCGTCGAGAACGCGAAATCGATGCCGCTCTCCTCATCGGTGCTCGTCAGCCGCGACGAGATGACCGAGATCCTTCTCGCGGCGCGCGACGCGATTCCCGTAGAGGTTGCTCGGGCACGACGTCTCCTCGCCGAGCAGAATGAGCTCATCGCCCAAGCGGAGCGTGAGGCAAACGCACTGATCGATGAGGCGCGTGCACAGGCCGCCCATCTCGTGCAGCGCACCGAGGTGGTCCGTCAGGCAAACAACCATGCGGAGCGAATCGTCGCCGAGGCGCAGACGCAGGCGATCTCAATGCGCCGTGAGGCAGAGGATTTCATCGACAAGAAGCTCGCTGGGGCGGAGATTGTCATCGATCGAGTCGCGCGGACGCTTGCAGCAGGACGCGAGCGCCTCCAGCCCAAACTCGTGGCCGTACCGGAAGCGGTTGTGGACGAGGTCGAGCCGATACCCGCCTCCGGGTCGGATCTGTTCGACCAGGACAGTTTCTAGCCGGAACACGGACGCGACGATGAGCACCGCGAGGGGGCGAAATCACGCGGTGGGCCAGGAGTTTCTCGTCTCCGTTGCCCAGATCGCGAAGGCGCCCGGGTCACGCCGCAGCATTCATTTTTTTGGGGTGCTGGAGGGTCTCGAGGTCTCCGGATCACGCGTTCCCAAGGGCGATGAGGTTGAGGTCGAGGTACTTCTGGAGAGCGTTTCAGAGGGAATCTTGGTCACCGGTCGTGTGACGACACGCTTCGAAGGGGTCTGTCGCCGCTGTCTCGAGCCCGCGGGACAGGCGCTCGTGATCCCCATCCAGGAGCTCTGTGTCGAGGACCCTACCGACGAGGAGACCTACCCCCTCGGTCACGATCTTTTGGACCTGGCGCCGGTCGTCCACGATGCGTGTATTCTTTCCCTACCGCTTGCGCCCCTCTGTAGCGAGGAGTGCCGTGGAATCTGCCCCACCTGTGGGGCGAACCGTAACCTCGAAGAGTGTTCGTGTGAAGCCGAGCGTGACCCGCGCTGGGATGCGCTCAACGAACTTCGCGGTAGCGGAACGATAGGGCGTGAGGATTCGACGCCCGTGACCAACGAGTAGGACACATGGCCGTTCCAAAGAAGAAGACCTCAAAGTCAAAGAGCCGAAGCCGTCGCGCGAGCGCGTGGCGTCTCGTGCTGCCCGCGCAGAGCCGTTGCCCTCAGTGCCAACACGCCAAGCGTCCTCACACCGTGTGCGGTAACTGCGGCTGGTACAAGGGCCGCCAGGCAGTAGAGGTCGACTGACGCTTCCCGTCGCCGTTGACGCCATGGGGGGTGATCGTGCGCCCCATGAGATCGTTCGAGGTGCCATAGCGGCACGCGATGAACTCGGCATCGAGGTTCTCCTCGTCGGCCCCGACGATGGCACCCTTGGCGATACCAAGGGCATCCCTGTCCTCCGCGCGAGCGAGGTCATCGCCATGGACGACGACCCTGCGCGAGCGGTACGGACGAAGAAAGACTCCACCCTCGTGCGCTGCGCAGAGTCCGTGCGCGATGGTCAGGCCTGTGCCATGGTGAGTGCCGGTAACACCGGCGCCACGATGGCGAGTGCGCTCTTGCGGATGGGTCGGATCTCGGGCGTCTCTCGCCCAGCGATCGCGACGCCGCTGCCGGTGCTCGGAGCAAACCCCTCAATTCTCATTGACGCTGGCGCCAACCCGGAGTGCACGGCCGATTGGCTCCTGCAGTTCGCACAGATGTCGAGCGCCTATGTCACTGCCCGCTATGGGCGCGCGAACCCGACGGTTGCACTGCTGTCGATCGGCGAGGAGCCGACCAAGGGCAACGCATTGGTCAAGGATGCGCATGAACTCTTTCGCGGCAACGCCTCGATCAATTTCATCGGCAATGTGGAGGGGCGTGACCTGCTCGCAGGACGTGCCGACATCATCGTGACCGATGGCTTTACCGGAAATGTGGCACTCAAGAGCCTCGAGGGCGCCGTCGGTGCCTTCAACGCAATACTGCGCAGCGCGATTAATTCTTCTCTGAGCGCACGGATGGCGGGACTGCTTCTCCGGGGGCCGCTGACACCCTACGCGCGCAGCGTTGACCCCGACGAGACCGGTGGGGCGATGCTGCTTGGCGTCGAGGGCGTCTGCATCATCAGCCACGGCAGTTCCTCTGCGCGGGCGATTAAAAACGCGATCGCCGCAGCGAACGTCATGGTGACGCAGAACCTCGTCGAGCGGATCCGTGTCGCCGTTGCTCCCGTTGAGCGGCCTCCGCAGTAGTGGGAACCCGCGGCGTCGCCGGGAGGGCCTACTAGCATTCCCCTTACCGCCGAGCGCTACGGGGTTCGGCCCGCTGGTTCGATTGAGGGAGTCAAGGTGACGGAGTCGATGACGAATGCGGAGGTCCTCGACCTTGTGCAGCGCGAGCTTTCCGAGATTATGGAGATCGACCCGGAGGTGATCACCGAGGGTGCCGCCTTTGTGGCTGACCTCAACGCGGATTCATTGGCGCTCATCGAGCTCGTTGAGGCACTCGAAGCGGCGTTAAAGGATCGCGTTCCAGGATTTCGTATCGATGACGATGACCTCGAGAGCCTTGTCACGGTCGCTGACGCCGTTACCTACATCGCCCGCCGTACTCAGGTCTGAGCGACGCTGAGGGCCAAGGGAATGACCCCTCCTGAGGAGGATTCCGATGGTGCTCGTCTGCCATTTGGTGCCCACGAGGCAGAGATGGGGCTGGAACTTCTCGCCGCCCGCCTTGCTCCCTTTCTCCTCGATCGTGAACTTTTGACCCTGGCACTCACCCATCGCTCCTACTGTGCGGAAAACACCGGCGCAAAATCAAATGAGCGTCTCGAATTTCTCGGTGATGCCGTCCTCGCGCTCACCGTTACGCAGCTGATCTACCGCGAACACCCCGCGCTCCCCGAGGGTGATCTCGCTCGCATCAGAGCAAATGTGATCAGTGAGGTGGCGCTCGCTCCACTCGCCCGCGAGATGGGTATCGGCGCTGCACTGCGACTCGGGAGGGGAGAAAACAACTCAGGGGGTCGCGAGAAACCCTCCCTGCTTGCCGATGCGCTCGAGGCCGTAATGGGTGCGATCTATATCGGTTCCGGGATCGAACGAGCGGGGGAGTTCATCACCGAACTGACGCGGGCGACGCTTGATGAGGTCACGGCCCGCGAGAGTTTCTCCGACGCAAAAAATCGGCTGCAGGAGCTCGCCGGCAAGATCGGTGTCGAGTGGCCCGAGTACCAGACCGCGCAGCATGGTCCTGTCCATCGCCCCCATTTTGAGTCCGTTGTGCACTTCGCGGGAATCGTCGGCCGTGGCGATGGCGGCTCAAAGAAAGAGGCAGAGCGTAACGCGGCGCTCGCGGTGCTCGAAGCCTTCAACACCTCACGTGCCTGAGCTGCCAGAGGTCGAGACCGTTCGGCGCCAGCTGGCGACCACGCTCGTCGGACGGACGATCAGTGCGGCCGTGGTCACCGGAGCACGCTCCGTGCGCCGTCAGCCTCGCGAGGAGTTCATTGCACGCATTCGTGGCCGTAAAGTCGTCGGCGCGCGCCGTTGGGGCAAGTTTCTCATTCTCGATCTCGAT
>CAIMWD010000111.1 GCA_903845085.1 uncultured Acidimicrobiaceae bacterium | reverse complement strand
CGCGCTGCTCGCGGCCGCCGACGCGCTCGTCGAATCTGCCTCTGGGATCCTCGCCGCAAACGCGCAAGACATCGAGCTGGCATGGAGCCAGTCGGTGGGTGAGACGGTGATTGACCGCCTGCGCCTCGATGAGCGCCGTATTGTGCAGATGGCGGAGGGGTTACGCGCGGTCGCCGCCCTCGATGATCCGGTCGGAGAGATCGCCGATGGCTCTGTTCGACCAAATGGCTTGCGTGTACGCAGGGTCCGAGTCCCCTTTGGTGTCGTTGGCATTATCTATGAGAACCGACCCAACGTCACCTCGGACGCGATGGGCCTCTGTCTGAAATCGGGCAACGCGGTGATGTTGCGGGGAAGTGCCGGTGCGCTCTCGTCGAACCGTGCGGTCATTGTTGCTCTCCGCGCGGGTATCGAGGCCGCAGGTTTGCCGGCCGATGCGGCAATCTTGATTGAGGACGTCCGTCACGAGACGGTGAGCGAGTTTGTGCGGCTGCGTGATTACGTCGATCTCCTCATTCCGCGTGGTGGTCCCTCACTCATCAAGATGGTGCGCGAGCAGGCGAACGTGCCTTACATCATCGACGGCGACGGAAACTGTCACATCTATGTTGACGCGAGTGCGGACCTAGATATGGCGGAGCGGATCATCGTCAACGCGAAGATGCAACGACCGAGCGTCTGCAATGCCGTGGAGTCGCTTTTGGTACACGAAGCCGTCGCCGACCAGCTGCTCCATCAGGTCGATCGCGCGCTGGCCGGTGTCGCGCTCGCGGGTGACGATGCGACCTGTGCGCGGATCGCGCGGGCAGAACATGCCACCGATGAAGATTACGCGACCGAGTTCCTCGATCTTCGTCTTGCCATTGCAGTAGTGGATTCCATCGATGATGCGATAGCGCACATCCGGCGCTACTCCTCTGGACACTCTGAGGCGATCATTACGAACAATTGGTCCCACGCTCAACGATTTGTCAATGAGGTGGACGCCGCCGCGGTACTCGTGAACGCCTCGACCCGCTTTATCGATGGTGGTGAGCTCGGTCTCGGAGCCGAGATCGGTATCTCCACGCAGAAGTTGCATGCGCGAGGTCCGATGGGTCTCAAGGAGTTGACCACGTTGAAGTTTGTTGTTGAGGGCGATGGACAGGTGCGCACATGAAAGAGGTGATCCCCTTCGTCGATGTCGCCGCGGTGGAGCTGGCCCTTGGAGCTGTGGGGTATCTCTCCGATGAGGAGATTGCGACCGTCATCTTTCTTGCACAGCATCTGCAGAAGCCGATCCTTGTCGAGGGTCCGGCAGGAACCGGAAAGACTGAACTCGCGAAATCGCTGGCCAACGCGATTGGTTCACGACTCATCCGCCTGCAGTGTTACGAGGGGCTCGATGAGTCCAAGGTGCTCTATGAGTGGAACTACCGCAAACAGTTGCTGCGGATTCAGGTCGAACGTAACGAGGAGACGCCAGATTCCCCTCAACAGGGGAGTTGGCGGCGCATCGAGGGCGACATCTTCTCGGAGGAGTTTCTGCTTGAACGGCCACTACTCGAGGCGATCCGGGCGACCGATCCCGTGGTTTTGTTGATCGACGAGATCGATCGTGTGGAGATTGAGACCGAGGCGCTATTGCTCGAGGTGCTCTCGGACTACCAGATCTCGATCGCTGAGCTGGGAACGGTGCACGCGACGCAGATCCCACTCGTGGTGCTTACCTCCAATGGCACCCGAGAGCTCTCCGAGGCGCTCAAGCGGCGATGCCTTTATCTTTACCTTGACTATCCGAGCGAAGAGCGAGAGCGTGCCATTGTGCTCGCAAAGGTGCCTGAAATTGAGGAACACCTGGCGACCGAGATCGTCCGGGTCGTTTCGATGTTGCGATCGATGGAGCTGCAGAAGCATCCTTCTGTCTCCGAGACACTTGATTGGGCGCGTACCCTCCTCCTTCTTGGCGTAGAGCACATAGATAGCTCGGTCGCCACTTCGACGCTCTCAATTCTTCTTAAGTACCGTGACGATATAGAGCGCGCCAGCAAAGAGCTCCAGCGCATCGACGCGAATCTCTGATCGTCGGAGCGAACATGCTCGACCTGCTCTCTCGCTTTATCACTGAGCTGCGCGCCTCAGGCCTTCCGATCTCCGTGACGGAGTCCATCGATGCAGCATCGGCGATGGAGGCGGTTGGGCTCGGTGATCGGATGACACTGCGCAGCGCACTCGCGGCGACATTGGTGAAATCGCCGGAACACCACATTGCCTTTTTGCGGGTCTTCGATCTCTTCTTCGCGCGCCGCAGCGGCGAGCGGCTCCTTTCGATTGAGAGCGAGATATTTATTGAGAGCGATGGCGAGGAGTCAGATGAGATCTTCGTTCCCGGGCGCCAGGGCTCTGAGCGTCCCGCGCTCTCGCCCAGCGAACTCCGTGAACTGGTGCGTCGCGCACTTGATGTGGGTGATCAACGAGGGCTCCGCGAGGGGGCACAGCTATCGGTTGAGCTCTTTGGTGCTGTAGAGCCCGAACGACCTGTCGGAGTCGCGTACTACCTCCATAAGACACTTCGCGAACTCGACCTTGCTGGCATGATCAATAGGATCAGTTCAGAGATCGACGGAGCCACCGTGGACGATGATCCACTACTGCGTTCACTCGCTCACCATCGACTGGGAGAGAATGCGGCAAAGTTCCGCGAACTTATCGCAGGGGAGATCGCGCAGCGCCTCGTCGACGCGCGCGGCGCCAGGGCGATGGCAAAGAGCATGCGGCGACCTCTGGTAGAGGATATGGACTTCATGCACGCAAGCGCAGAGGACCTTCTCGCGATGCGGCGTGCGATCTATCCACTCGCGCGGATACTCGCGGCGCGTCTCGCTCGACGGCGCAGGGGACGACAGCGCGGACATCTCGATGTGCGCCAAACAATTCGTCGTTCGCTCTCCACCGGTGGCGTGCCCCTCGCGCCGCAGTTCAAGCATCCCCATCCCTCGCGGCCAGAGATCTTCGTTCTCGCCGATGTCTCGGGCTCGGTCTCAGCTTTTGCGCGGTTTACCGTCCACCTTGTCTATGCGATCTCCGCCCAGTTCTCCAAGGTACGCAGCGCTGTCTTCATCGATGGAGTCGACGAGGTAACAGCGATCTTTCAGCGATCTGCCTCGATCGCGGAGGCGATCGCGGAGGTCGGGGAGAAGGCAGATGTGGTCGATGCACATGGCCACTCAAACTATGGAAACGCACTCCGACTCTTCTCTGAGCGTTACGGTGCAACGCTCACGAAGAAGACCAACCTGATCATTTTGGGCGACGCACGGAGCAACTACCACGCAGGCGAGGCGCAGATTCTCGGAGAGCTTCGCCGGCGAGCTCATCGTGTCTTTTGGTTAAATCCAGAGCCGCGCTCCTATTGGGGGACCGGAGATTCGATTATCGGTGAGTACGCGCCATTCTGCGATGGGGTCTTTGAGTGTCGCACGCTACGCCAGCTCAAGGAGTTCGTCGACCACCTGGCCTAGCGGTTGCGGGACAATGATCGCACTGCTGTTGGCCCTTTATGGCTGTGGTCACTAGCGTGAGAGTGTGAGCAGCACACCCTCCTCCATCGACGCGACCTCCTTTCGGCGATCCCTCGGCAATTTTGCCTCCGGCGTCACCGTAATTACCGCGAGTGGTGAGAACGGTCCCGTTGGGATGTCGGCCAATGCCTTCTCTGCGGTCTCGCTCGAACCGGCACTCGTGAGTTTCTGTGTCGCGCATACATCAACCACCTTTCCCATGATCCGTCAGATCGGTCGCTGCGGTGTGAATGTGCTCGCGGAGGGCCAGGGTGCCTTGGCGCGGACCTTCTCTCAGGTGGGGATCGATCGGTTCGCTGGACTTGATTACACGCTCTCGCCCGCGGGAGCGCCGCTCCTTCTCGGCGCGCTCGCATGGCTCGACTGTGAGATCGATGCGGAGCACCTCGCGGGAGATCATTCGATCGTGGTTGCGCGCGTACTCGCGGCGGAGGTCATCGAAGATCGTCGCCCATTGCTGTACTTTCGCGGAGCATTTCTCGGTGAGTGAGCGCACCACGATGGATCCGGTGGTGGCGAGGTTGCCAGACGGTCGACAGTCGATCGCACCAGGAACACGACTTTCGATCATCCGCCATGGTGAGGCATGGTGCAATTTTGAGCAGTTCGTAGGCGGCCCGAAGAGCTGTCGGGGCCTCACACCCCGAGGTCAGCGTCAGGCAGATGCGCTGCGTGAACGACTCCAATCCACCGATGAACTCGCCGGTGCAAGCGCACTTTGGACCAGCACGCTGCCCCGCGCCATAGAGACGGCGGAGATCGGCGTCGCCGAGCTCCTCGAAATCGAACTCCATCGCAGTCCCGATCTCTCAGAACGTGATGCTGGTGAGGCCGACGGATTGCTCTGGCGCGAGATCCCAGAGCGTTATGGGCGCTCCTCCACCCCTGGTGACAATCCTGACGAGCCCCTCTCGCCCGGTGGGGAGAGTTGGATCACCTTTATCGACCGTGCCACGAAAGAGCTTGAGCGTCTCGCGCTTGGCAACCCCGGAGAACTCACGGTGGTGGTCGCGCATGGCGGCATCATCGATGCCTCGTTGATCAGATTCCTCGAACTACCGGACCACGGCGCATCGGTGCGACTCCATGCGGAGCACACCTCGATCACCGAGTGGCGCTACACGGGACGCAGGTGGCGACTCGTCCGATATAACGACTTTGCCCATCTGCTCGCGCCCGAATACCGCGGCGAGCTGCTCTCGCAGGCCCCGGATTGGGTACATTCGGAGTAGGAGCGCGCGCGGGGATGTGACGGCGTGCCCGAGGCGGGGATGTAACGGAGGGGATCTGTGCAGCTGCATGTCCCGTGAGAGCAAGGAGCGTGGGGACCATGGAGTGCAACAAGATCGGTATCTGGACGGGAGCCTTTCGTTCCGTCGGCGACGGTGAGGCAAGAGAGCATGCCGCACTTCTCGACGAGCTCGGATTTGATGCACTCTGGATCCCCGGCGGTGGGATGGATGGCATCTTGAGTGTGGTTGCTCCGGCGCTCGAAGCGACGAAGAATCTAAAGGTCGCTTCGGGCATCCTGAGTGTGTGGCGATACCCCGCTGCAGATGTCGCCGCAACCTACTTTGCGCTCCAGCGGGTGCACAGAGGGCGGGCGATCCTTGGTCTCGGGGTGAGCCACGCCTCAACTGTCAACACTCAGACGGCCCATACCTTTGCCCGTCCACTCACCTTTATGGGGAGCTACCTCGATGAACTCGACGCCGCAGGGCTCACTAAGTCTGAACGGATCTTGGCCGCTTTAGGACCGAAGATGACCGATCTCGGCGCGAGCCGGAGCGCTGGTGTCCATCCCTACTGCATCCCCGTCGAGCACACGCAGCGAACCCGAGAGCGCATCGGTGACGGGCCAATCATCGTCTCCGAGGTAAAGGTCGTGCTCGAATCTGACCCGATACGCGCTCGCGAGATCGCCCGAACGAACTTGGATCGCTAT
>CAIMWD010000110.1 GCA_903845085.1 uncultured Acidimicrobiaceae bacterium | reverse complement strand
TACCGCCCTCTTTGGAGCCGTACTCGTCGCACGACTCGACCGCCTTCTGCCGATCTATCTTCCGGGTCGTCATCTCAATGCAGCGAAGGCATCGGCGCTCTCGAACCCTGCGCGCCTACAACATCTCGCTCCATCCCTTCGCAACGGAATCACCCGCTCGTTTGTGGAGTCACTCCACACGGTCTTTCTCGTGGGCATTCCGGTGCTTGTCATCGCCTTTGTACTCGCGCTCTCGTTGCGTGAATTGCCACTCGGCAAGAGGTCGGCGATCGACCGTGCGGTGCCCGACTAGCGAGGCTCCATGAACTGTCGTGGCTGCACCGTCGGTAGTGAGGTTTGTCAGATTCTTTGGCGAAGAACTCTCTGCAGCCATTGCAGCGCGAGAGAAGCAGTTTCGTAAGCAAAACAAAGGACTTTTTGCATTACGCCGGTGTAACAAAGAATTCATCTCACGGTAGCGCTTTGGTGCACTGGCGTATATGGCACGACCGTATCCTTCGTACATGGAACACACCACGGCCCACGACCTGCATCCGTCAGGTCTGCGCAACGACCACCTGTGGTCGATTGCGCCGGAGGACCTCGCCGATATGGGACTCACTCCCTTTTTCGGTGATCCCGTCTCCTCATGGTTGGGCGAGCGCGATCACTCGCTCGCAGCGGTGATACCGCTGCATCGCGGGCGGAGTTCAATTCGCCATCGGTTTACTGCAGCGCTCGCGAGAGGTTTTGACCACCTCCTTGTCAGCTTCGAGGCCTTTCCCGATATCCACGATCTCTAGTCCCGCCACCCGGCCCGGAGGGGTCGGCACGTCGCTCCCCCGTGGTGCGTGCCGGCCCTGTGGGTTTGGACTCACGAGATCGCAGCGCATCGACGCGTAGCATCAGGTGATGGATCGTCGCGCCTTTCTCCAACGGATTGGCTCCGGCGGTGGTCTCCTCGCGCTCTCCGCGCTGCTCGATGCCTGTGGCTCTCCGGCGCGCCGGATCTCAGGACTACGATCGCCGGCAGCGACCGCGAAGCTCGCTCCCTTTGAGGGGATCCCTCGCGCGCAGTGGCTCATTGAGGAGAACGCGCGCGCCGGTTCCTTTGGATGGATCATCGATGCACGGCATCAGGTTGGTCGTCGTCCTATCGAGGGATACTGCGACCAGGTAAGCGTAGATAGGGGCAGCGAGTTCACGCTGTTTGCGAATACGACGGCAGCGACCTTTCGCGTCGAGGTCTACCGCATGGGCTACTACCAGGGACATGGTGGTCGGCTTGTGACACGTACCCGCGATCTTGCCGGTCGTGTGCAGCCTGCTGCGATCTTTACCCCCGGGATCAACCGGGTGCACTGTGAATGGGCGCCCTCCTATCGTTTTTCGACGCAGGGTTGGCAGCCGGGAAATTACCTTCTCCTGCTCATCGCTAGCTCAGGTGGTCGCCACCATGTACCGGTCACCGTGCGTGATGATGCGAGCCGCGCGGCGATCGTGGTGCAGAACTCGGTGACCACCTGGCAGGCCTACAACCTCTGGGGCGGATTCAGTCTCTATGGCGGCGTGCCTACCGCAACAGAGAGTGCCTACACTCGTCGTTCACGCGTCGTCTCCTTTGACCGGCCGTATCACAACCCGGACGTGGGTGGCTCCGGTGATTGGCTGGGGAATGAGTTCCCTCTCCTCTACCTCCTCGAACGCCATGGCTGCGATATCACCTATCTCACCAACGTCGATCTGGACATCGACGCCGCACGTCTTCGCCACCATCGGGTGCTCGTCAGCCTTGGTCACGATGAGTACTGGTCGTGGGGGATGCGCTACGGGGCACAGTCTGCGCTTCTCGCTGGATTAAATATCGCCTTCCTCGGTGCGAACGCCTGCTATCGGCAGATCCGCTTTGCCAGTTCGGCACTCGGCACTCGACGCGAGGTCATCTGTTACAAGGACTACCTCGCCGACCCGATCTTTCCGACGAGGCCCTGGCTGGCAACGGGGATCTCCTGGGCCTCGACACCCCATCAGAGCGCCGAGAGCCTCTTCACCGGTGCGATGTATCAGAACTTCGGTGCCTCGGGAGAGCTGCGCGTCTTTGATCCGAATGCCTTTGTCTTCGCGGGGATGCATCTCACCAAGGGGGCAACGCTCGGAAAGATCGTAGGCTCGGAGTTCGATGCATTCGAACCAGCGATCTGTCCAAAGAATGTGCAGATCCTCGCGCACTCAAAGACGAGTGGCGCTGTCGGTTACGCCGACATGACCTACTACACGACGCCCAATGGCGGAGGGGTCTTTGATTCGGGAACCGCTGGCTTTGTCACGGCGTTGTGGGATGGTGGGTCCACTCTCGATCAGCGACTCAGCTTTGGAACGATTCCCTCCGCGACCGCGCTCGCCGCCGTGGTGGAGAATCTGTTGCGGGTGTTCGCTAACGGTCCGGCTGCACGGACGCATCCCTCAGCGGCGAACTGGCGCTCGATCTACTCCATGAATGCGCCGGTGAACCTCGGAGTAGATACGAAGTAGCACGGCTCCATCAAGCGCTCTCATCAATCAAGTGCCCGCGGAGGCGCCGGGAGCGTGGATCTGGCGAGACTGGTGGGGAGATTTGGTTGATGCAGATAGGGTGAGGTGATGGTCACCGATGAGGCACCAGATGAGGCGATCGACCTCGCGGATGAGGCAGATGTTCGACTTGCGCGCCATCTAGGGAATTGGCTCGGTGCTGCGCCAGCGGGCGAGGAGATCCGTGTCGTCACCTCTCGATTTCGCGAGGAGCCCGGGTGGGATGGCGTCATCCGTCCCTTTGTCGGCGTCACGACCGACCAAGGTGGCGTGATCTCGGTCGCTGAGCGACTGCTGGAGCCCACCACGACCGCCGTAGCGATCGGTGGCTTGACCGAACTCGTCGGACGGCTCCCCGAGATCACCGGTGCGCGCGGTGCGCAGCTCCGCGAGGGAATCTTCCGCTATCAGCAGGCGCTCCTCGTGCATGAGAGCTGGGGACGCTGGGTCGAACCCACCGACCCAGCGGTTCCTGCGTGGCTCCGTCCCTTCAACGGCGAGGTGTTGATGGCATTTGATGGCGATAGTTACGTCGCCGGCGTGGGACGTAAGCGTCACGATGACTTTGGCCAAGAGCTCGCGGTCGTCACCGAGTCCACCCATCGACAACGTGGTTTTGCGCGCCAACTCATCGCGCAGGCGGCGCAACGGGTCTTTGACGAGGGCGCGATCGCGACCTATCTGCATCGGCCCGACAACCTCGGCTCTGCCAAAGTTGCCGAGGCGACCGGATTTTTTGATCGTGGCTGGAGGATCCTCTCGCTCTCGCTGCCGGAGGGTCAGTGAGCTTCGGGCGGCCCTCAGCGGTCAGGGATGCGACGCCACTGCTCGGCCCGGAAGCGTCGAGCCGATCGACCATGACACGACGTGAGGCCATCGTTCTGCGTGTCACCGTTGTGTGGACGATCTGGGTATGGGTGGTGCTGGTGCGCAACATGATTACCGACCACGCGCATGGCATCTCCTTTCGTTTGGTCCACATCGGCCTCGCAGTTATCTCAATCGCCCTTGCGTTAATTACCTGGCGCATCACCCGTCGATGTCGAAGGCGCTCCCCAGAGAGGCTCTAGCAAGAAAAACTAGGAACTAGTGGATGGGACCGTCGAGGCGGATGAGTCGCTGAGGCGCACCAGCAAGGTAGGCCGCGACGTTCATAAACCCCTCCGAGAGATAGGCCCGCAGGTTGGCCTCGCTCGCATAGCCAAGGTGCGGCGTGAGCACCACGTTGTCGAGCGTGGTCAACGGGTGACCAACTGGTAGGGGCTCCTCGTCAAAGACATCGAGTCCAGCCCCACCGATCAGCCCCTCGCGAAGAGCGACCACGAGCGCTGCCTCGTCGATGATCGGACCCCGGCTCGAGTTGACGATGATCGCGTGCGGCTGCATCCGAGCGAGCTCCTCGCGGCCGATGAGTCCACGCGTGCGCTCGGAGAGCCGCAGATGGACGGAGATGAAGTCGCTCTCCGCGAGCAGCTCGGCCTTGGTGACGAGGTCGACCCCCAGTGCATCGGTGCGTTCGATCGTCAGGTTCTGGCTCCAGGCGAGGACCTGCATCGAGAATGCGCGTGCGATCGGCACCATCGCGGCACCGAGACGGCCAAGCCCCCAAAGGCCGAGGGTCCGGCCCGCGAGATCGCAGGGGAGCGCGTTCTGCCAGGTACCCGCACGCACCGAGGCATCGGCACGGGGGACCCCCTTCGCCGCGCCGAGGAGAAGAGCCCAGGCGATCTCGGTCGTCGAGTGGAGGCCACTCGGCGTTCCCGAGACCAGAATGTTGCACTCCGCTGCGGCGACGAGATCGATCGCGGCGTTGGCCATGCCATTGGTGACGATCATCTTGAGCTCGGGTAGGGCGGTGAGGATCTCTCGGGTAATCAGACTCCGCTCCCGCATAACGAAGAGGATCTCGCACCCCACAAGCGCATCGATGAGTGCACTGCCCTCATAGCGCTCGTGAAGGACGATCGTCTCGACCTCTGGACCGAGGAGCTCCCAATCCACGAGCCGCCGCGCTGCGTGCTGGTAGTCGTCCAAGATGACGAGTCGCCGCATGTTGGCAGCCCCTCTCATGTGGTCATGCCCCGGAATCCGTTGGGGCGGAGTAAGTGATCAGATCGTGATGGTGATCAGATCTGGGTGATCAGGAGTTGGTGATCCGCTCCAGGATCGGCAACGCCTCACGGAGCGCATGACGCTCTTCGTCCGAGAGCATGTCGATGATCTCCACGAGCCAGACCTTGCGCTTGACTCGGTCCTCCTCGATGATCGATCGACCCTCCTCGGTGATCGCGATGACCGACTGGCGCTTGTCGTGCTCGTGCTCCTCGCGGGAGATGAGACCACGAGTCTCTAGCGCTGAGATGACTCGGGTCATTGAGGGCGGTTGTATCCGCTCGATCTGCGCGAGCGCTGTGGGCGAGAGGGGACCGTGCATGAGAGAGGCGAGCGCTGACATCTGCGAGAGGCCAAGGGTCTCGTCACTTCGCTCGGCACGCAGGCGCCGCGAGAGTCGCATGACGGCCATACGCAACGAACTCGCCAGCAGTTCATCGGGCGCCGAGTGATCGATCACTGGGTTGCGCGGAGAGTTGGCCACCTCACGAACGTAGCAAAGCGCAGGGGAAAGCAGGCGCAAACCCGCAGGTAGCGCCTAAGTCTCTGATCTTGTCGCGCTGCGCGGCGCCCAATTGCATGGCTCGATGAGCTCCTGGCCAAAGATTGCGGTCACGAGGCAACCTTTGCTGTAACACAATGGGGAGATGGCCCACGCTCCGCTTCACGCCATCGTGCTCGCCGCTGGAGAGGGAACGCGGATGCACTCCGATCTCCCAAAGCCGCTCCACCCGATCGCCGGGCGGGCGATGGTACTCCACGTGCTCGATGCACTCGCCGAACTTGGCGCTGATGAGGTTGTGGTGGTCGTTGGACATCTCTCGGCGCAGGTGACCGCCGCGATCGAGGCACGTGCTCCCGAGGGCCTCCTCGTGCACTTCGTTGAGCAGGCGCATCGACGCGGTACCGCCGACGCGACCGCGGTGGGCTTCACCGGATTCGATCGTGAGCTCGATCTCGAGGAGGGTGATCTTCTCGTACTTCCTGGCGATACGCCCCTAATCCGCGCAGAGACGCTTGATCGTCTCGTCACAGAGCACCGGGAGCACCGCTATGCCGCGACGGTCCTCTCGGCGGTCATGGCTGATCCCACCGGCTACGGGCGGATCCTCCGCGGCCGAAACGGACGGGTTAGCGCCATCGTTGAGGAGCGTGATGCGAGCGAGAGCGAGCGAGGCATCGATGAGGTCAATACCTCGATCTACTGCTTCGACCAGACGCTCCTTGCACCCGCCATGCGTCGAATCGGTGCGCATAACGCCCAGGGGGAGTACTACCTCACCGACGCCGTCATGGACGTCGCCGCGCGCCGGCAGGTCCCGGTCGAGCTCTGCGCTCCGCGCGAACTGCTGGGCATGAACTCGCGGGTGGACCAGGCCCAGCTCCAGGCCTACGCCC